>DAOOQY010000580.1:0-3781 GCA_035389025.1 Verrucomicrobiota bacterium | reverse complement strand
CGCGACGGCTGCGGGACGGCTGCGATCTCCGATGGATGTGCCGACGATCCAGTTAGGACCCTACTGCCTGTTCTTTCTCAATGTTCTTTCTCAATGGCTGTGAAGTGTGGCTTGCCATTTTCCACGCGGGCGAGGAGTTTCCCCGGACGTCGCGCGCACCATGACAGCCAAACAACTGCAAAGTCTCGCTCGCCAGCACGGCACGCCGCTCGTGGTGGTGGATCACAACGTTCTCAGGCGCAATTACGCCTTGTTTCGCAAGCACTTGCCCCGAGTCCAGGCCTATTACGCCGTGAAGGCCAACGCCGACCCGGCCATCGTGCGGACTCTGTACAATGCCGGCGCGAGTTTCGACGTGGCATCGCTTCCCGAGTTCATGCTGGTTTACGACCTGATCCGGCATCTGCCCGTCAAAGAACAGCAGGACTTCATCTGGGACAAGGTCATCTACGCAAATCCGACCAAGCCGCGGGAGACCCTGGTTGCCCTGGATCAATATCGCCCCCTGGTCACGTACGACAACCTCAACGAGATTAAGAAAATCAGACAATTCGCCCCGCACGCCGGTGTCGTGCTCCGCCTCCGAGTGCCCAACACGGGATCGATGGTCGAGTTGTCATCCAAGTTCGGATGCGATCCGGGCGAGGCGGTGGACCTGATACTCGAAGCGTTCCGGCTTGGTCTGGTGGTCGAGGGGCTCAGCTTCCATGTCGGCAGCCAATGCACCAACTTCGAGAACTTCGTTCAGGCGCTCAACATGGCCGCGGCGGTGATGAACGAGGCGCGGAGCCGCGGCCACACGCTGAAACTCCTGGACATCGGCGGCGGATTTCCCGCGCCGTACAATCGGCACGTCAAGCCCTTCAGCCTTCTCGCGGCCCGAATCAATGCCGAGATCGACCGGCTCTTCCCGCCTGAGACGCAGATTCTGGCCGAACCGGGACGTTTCCTTGTCGCCACCGCCGCCACGTCGATCGCGCGCATCATCGGCAAGGCCGTCCGTGACGGGAAAACCTGCTACTTCATCGACGACAGCGTCTACCACACTTTTTCCGGGATCATCTTTGACCACTGCCAGTACCCGCTCCGGGCTTTAAAGAAGGGCAAGACCAGCATATGCGCCGTGTTCGGTCAGACGTGCGACGGCTTGGATGTCATCTCGCAGTCTGAGGAATTGCCGGAACTCGAGATCGATGATCTGGTGTATGCGGAAAAGATCGGCGCTTACAGCAACGCCTCCTCGACCTGGTTCAACGGCTTTCCGCCGGCCAAGGTCGTGCATGTGAACCAGTGACCCCGAGTCGTGACGGGCCGCACAGTGCGGCGCAGCCGTATCCGGAAGTCCGAGGGACCGGGCTCCGCGTCACATCCGCCAAGGTGCGCGTGGGGCCCGCGACCGCATGCGATTAGCCACGTCGTCTCCGGGGAATTCCTCCTTGACCGGGTCCCACTTCACCGAGCGTCCCGTCCAACACGCGATGTTGGCCAGGTGACCCAAGGACGCGGACCGATGCCCGATTTCCTCATCCGTGCTGGGCGCCTGACGTGTTCGGATGCCCGCCAGCCAATTGGCATGATGATCATTGGCGCCAATGTTGACTTCCCGCGTCTTGAGATTGATCTCATCGAGCAGCGAATTCGGACCGGCCTCGACCGGTCCGCCGGCGGACATCGACGTCACCCATCCGCGTTCGCCCACGAAGAGCCCGCCAAAGTTGCCTGCCAGCCGCGCGTCTGCAGGCACGGCGTGGTAGAGGTCCTTGGCCATCCCCCAGTGGTCCACCAGATGGAGCAGCGTTCCGTTGGCGTAACGGCACGTCAGCGTCGGGAATTCGCCCGTCGAAGGATGGATCACCTCGACCGGTCCGCTCCGCTCGAGCCCCAGCGCGTACTGGATCACATCGGCTGAATGCGCCAGGTGCCAGGTCAGCGAGGTCACGCCAAAGGCGTCGGCAAAGGCCCACGGCACCACGCCCGGCGACGGGTTGGCGTGATAGAGGGCGTTGAATGGGCGCCACGGCGCAGGCCCCACCCACAGGTCCCAGTCCAATCCATCCGGCACGGGCTCGGAAGGAAGCGCGAAATCCATCGGCACATACGATTGGCCGCACACCGCGGGACTCAGGACCGAGGCGTATGGTTTGCATCGGTCGGACCCTATCCAGCCGGCCAGATTCTGCCACAGGGCGAACACCGATTTGACTTTGCCCAGCCCGCCTTCGCGCACGAACTGGCAGACGCGCCGGATGGCGGGGATGGACCGGTACTGGGTGCCGGTCTGGTAGATGCGGCCATAACGGCGCGCCACCTCGACCGTTCGCTGCCCTTCCTCGATGGTCATCGAGATCGGTTTCTCGCAATAGACGTCCTTGCCGGCCTTCATGGCGTCGATGGCCTGGTAGGTGTGCCAATGATCCGGTGTCGCGATGACGACGGCGTCCAAATCCTCGCGCGCCAGCAACTCGCGATAGTCCCGATAGGCCACGCAACCGCGATATGTTCCCTGGGCCTTCTCCGACGCGTAAATGTCGTCGGCGGTGCTCTTTCCCGCTTCCCGTCGCACGAGATCGACGTCGCATACGCCCAGAAGCTGGAAACTCGAATCCCCAGCCAGGCGCCTCAAATGACCCGACCCCATCGCGCCCCGCCCGATCAGGCCGACGCCAATCCGTTCGCTCGGGGGGGGTGTCGCGTCGCCGCCCAACACACCTCGCCCCAGAATCGTGGGAAACGCCACGACACCGGCGGCTCCGAGGCTGCGTTGCAGGAATGTGCGCCGCGGCATTTGCATCGGACAACCGGGCGAGTCGTGCGCTCCGGATCGGCCCTCCGACAATGGCCGCTCCGACGCCGGTTCAAGTCTGGTGGGCGATCCGGAGGGGGATTTGTGGCTGTTCGGAAAGTCGTTTTCTGTCGGCCGGTGCTGCGAATTGGTCTTCATCATTGGTGTGCAGTGCGCGGACCTAGGCCTAACCGCCCTGCGCGGTTCGGTCAAGTCGCTCCTGCCGAAATCTCGAGCGGCGGGCGAAACAAAACGTTTGGTTCCGGGTTCTGTCTATACAAACATCGCCGGGGGCACAGCGATTGCGGTGCCATCGCAGGCTGTCGCCTGGCATCATGAGCATGTCCACAAAGACCGAGTTCAATCGACCCAACGGGCCGGGGCGGGGGGTTGCAGGTTTCACATTGGTCGAAATGCTTGTTGTGATCGGCATCATCGGCATTCTGATGTCGCTCCTCATGCCGTCTTTGTCCCGGGCGAAAGCCAAGGCCAACCAGATCAAATGCCTCAATCACATGCGCCAGCTCGGCGTGTCGCTGCACCTCTACGCCGAGGACTACGATGGGCAGTTCCCTCCGCGGCGCACGCCCCCGAATGCGTGGCCTCACAAGCTGAAGCCCTTTTTCATTGACTGGCAGATCATCACCTGCCCGAACGACCGTTTCGGTGTTGTGGGGTTGCTCACCGACGATCTGAATCCAAAGAACAGTTTTCTGATCAACGGTTTCAACGATTATTTCATGAAGCAGCTCCCGGACGCGGATTACCTCAAACACAAGAACTGGGTCTGGCCGCACGGGATGCGCGAGGACAGCATCCCCAGCCCCAGCCAGACGATCCTCTTCGGCGAGAAACGTCGCGGTTCCTTCCACATTCACATGGACCTGGATCAGGGGGAGCGCGGCAATGATTTCGAGGAGATCGATCATGCCCGGCATGCGCGCGGCTCGAACTTCGTGTTCGGCGACGCCAGTGTGCGTCTGCTCACCAAGAACCAGG
>DAOOQY010000579.1:0-3790 GCA_035389025.1 Verrucomicrobiota bacterium | reverse complement strand
GAACGGGGTGAGTCTGAACCTGGTGAACCTGCCTCGCCGCCACAACGTCATCAACAGTTGGTTGATTCCTGAGACGGCGGAAGTGCAGTTCAGTCCGTGCGGCGACCTGCTGAGCCTGGTGCGCTACCCGGCCCAGGGTGCGGACGTCTGGCTCGAACGTACGCTCGATGGCAGCCATGTTGTCCCCGGAGCGTCCGTGGCCAACTTCGGCTTTCTCGAAGCCGAACCCGGCTTTCATGTGGCGTGGACGGGGCAGGGCTGGGTGCAATTGACGGCCAATACCGCCGCTGAAGCATGCCGCGATATCCCGTCCGAAGCCCCCTACTGGCCCCCCAACGCGAAGTTGACCGCCACGGCCATCCGATCGACCAGCTTGCGCCTCGTGCGGCCCACGGCTCAGAGCCAGGGCGGCAAAATCGTCGCCTACGAGTTTTTCCAGGAGGCGCCGGAGCAGCGGGTGCTGGGGACCCTGACACCCAAGCAGAGCAATCTCACGGTGCAGGGGTTGGCGCCGCAGACCGACTATAGCTTCTCGGTGCGGGCCCGGAATGAGGCCGAACTCTGGACCGAGAACGCCCTGACGCTTACGGTGCAGACTGCGGAGGCCAACGCGGTTCCCACATGGCCGCTCGATGCCCGACTGGTCGCGCATGACGTCGGCGAGACCAGCCTGCGGCTCGAATGGCCGGCGGCTGTGGACGACGCGGCGGTCACGTCGTATCGCCTCTTCCAGGACGGCGTCGTCCTGGCGACCTTGGACGCTCAGAAACGCGGGCATGCTGTCGGCAACCTGGTCACTGGCCAGAGCTACGAATTCCGTGTCGAGGCCAGCGATGCCCAGGGCCAGTGGAGCACCGATGGCCCCCGTCTGCACATCACCATGCGGGACCTTTCGCCACCGACCTGGCCCCCGGGGAGCCGGCTCGACACGGTCGAACGGGGCATTCATCGCCTCATGCTCGGTTGGACGCGCGCCGAGGACAACGTGGGTGTGTCCCGCTACAGCCTGTTCCTGGTCGGACGCGGCGACTCGAGGCTGTTCACCATGGTCGATGGCGCCGCCACGAACCTGGTCCTGAGCTGCCTCTTGCCCGGTCAGTCCTTCGAGTTCGCCATCGAGGCGGGCGACGCCGCGGGCCACTGGAGCACCGGCGGTCCGCGTGCCAGAACCTCGACAATCTACGGGCCCAATGAGTGCGAGAACGCTCTCGAACTGGCCAGCGTCAACTCGGAGGACGAGCCAACCCAAGGCGCGCTGGCGCTGGGCTGGACGGACGACGGACAGTACTGGACGGTGGCCAGGAGTTGGCGTCCCGCCCTCAGTGCGGACGGGCGTTTTGTCGTATTCGATTCCATCGCCATCAACCTGGTCCCGAGCGACTGCAACAACGTGACGACGATCGTTTACGAAGATGGCAGCCTCCAACAGTTCTGGCACTCGGACGTCTTTCTTCGAGACCGGTGGGCCGGAACCACGGAGCGGCTCAGCACCCGTCCGGCAGGCGGCGAGACCGTTCCGCCCGGATCGAGCGGCGATGCGGACATTAGCGGCGACGGCCTCTCCGTCGTCTTCACGTCGTCGGCGGCTGACCTGGCGATTCCTGACACCAACGGCAAGCGCGACATCTTTCTCCGCGATCGCCGATTCAACATCCTCAGGCGCCTGACCGCGTGGGGGGGTGGCAACGAAGCCAATGGCCACAGCGACCGGCCCTGCATCAGCGGCGACGGCGCGGTCGTGGCCTTCGAGTCGCTCGCCGACAATCTCGTTGCCGATGACGCCAATGGCGTTGCCGATGTTTTCGTCGTTACCCAGCCGGACGGGGCCCGCCGACGCGTGAGCCTGGCCAGCGACGGCACCCAGGCGAACGCGGCCTCCTGGGGGGCCGCGGTCAGCGCCGATGGCCGGTTCGTTGCGTTCGCCTCCGACGCCTCGAACCTGGTGCCGGACGATCGTAACAGAGCGGCCGATGTGTTTGTGCACGATCTCGAAACCGGCCAGACCGTGCGGGTGAGCGTTTCGTCCAACGGCCTCGAAGGGAACGGACACTCGGCGAAAAGCGCCGGTATCTCGCCCCTGCCCACCCGCCCCGCTCTGAGCGCCGACGGACGTTTCGTCGCGTTCGATTCGGAGGCAACGAATCTTGTGGCTGACGATGCCAATGGGTGTCGCGACGTCTTTGTGCATGATCGCCAGACGGGCCAGACGGTGCGGGTGAGCCTCACCAGCGCAGGCGCAGAAGGGTCGGTCCCGTCGTGGGCGAATCCGCTGTGGGCGTCCAGTTGGGGACCGGATGTCAGCGGCGATGGCCGGTTCGTTGTGTTTCTTTCGAGGGCCCTTCTTGTTCCGGAGAAGACCGGCATTGGCACGGATGTTTTTCTGCATGACGTTCAAACCGGCGAGACGCTGCGGGTGAGCGCTTGCGCCTGCGGCGGAGACACCGAACCCAACTACACCGGCGCCAGTCGGGCGTCGATTAGCGGGGACGGCGCCGTCGTCGCGTTCGAATCGGAGTCCACAAACGTCAAACCTGGTTTCATCGATCCGAACTGGTCCTCAGACGTCTTCGTTTTCACCCGTGAAGCCGGACCGGCCGACCAGGACGGCGACGGCGTTCCGGATGCCGAGGAGCAGGGCCCGGAGGGCAACGATCCGCTCTATGACGGCGACGGCGACGGGGTGCCCGACTACTTGCAGGATGTCGTGGTGAGCGGTTTCACGCACGAGGGGCGGCACTACTACCGATCGCGCGTCGTCAACCGGCCCGCGATGGCCCGAGTGACCGCGTGCGGAGTCTCGGACCTCGACAGTCTGCCAGACGGCGTTCTCCTGCCGTTTGGGGCATTCGAGATCGAGGCCTACGGCGCGGTCGAATCGGGTGGCGAGTTGCTGGTGGAACTCGAGTTTCCAATGGGCGTCGATTTCAACTCCTACTACAAATACGGGCGCGTGCCAGGCTCGATCGAGCCGCGTTGGCACGAATTCATGTACGACGGACAGAGCGGCGCTGAGATCGACGGCAACCGCGTGCTGCTGCACCTGGTGGATGGCGTGCGCGGGGATGATGACTTGGAGGCGGACGGCAATCTGATCGATCCCGGCGGGCCGGCCCTGGCCGGGCCGAACGCGGCGCCCGGGCTCGAGGTCAGCCCCTCGACAATCCTGCTCGGCGCCGATCAGACCGCAACGACTGTCAGCCTGAAGAACAGGGGCGGCCGCCCTTTGGTCTGGGCGATCCCCGAACCGCCTCCCGCGTGGCTTAAGCTCGATCGGATGGCAGGTGAGTTGGGTCCCGGCGAGGCGAGCTTCGTGGGCATGAGCGCGGATCGCACCGGCCTGGCCCCGGGCAGGGCGCGCCACATCCTGGGCATTCGCAGCGGCGGCGGCACACGCCCAATCGGGATTGACCTCGTCATTCCCTTCGCCTTGGAGGCCGGGGCGGAGCGGATGGGCGACTGCGTCGTGTTCACATGGCACAGCGAGCCCGGCTACGCCTATCGGGTGGAATCGGCAGACTCCCTTGTCTCAGCCGGTTGGCAGGCAGCGAGCGAGACTATCGTTGCCGACAGCGTGCTCTCGAGTTGGACGGACTGCCGCAGCTTGCCGGCCAAGCGCTTTTACCGGGTGGTCCGTTCCGATTAACGGCCCTCGCGCGCGGTGATGTCAAAGACGCCGGGTCATCCCCACGGATCGCGAAAGGGCCGGGCTTCGAGCAGCGCATTGGCTGCCGGGTCGTTGAGGAACGTTTCCCCCTTCGGGTCCCAGGCCAGCCTGCGGCCTTGCTGCACC
>DAOOQY010000578.1:0-3793 GCA_035389025.1 Verrucomicrobiota bacterium | reverse complement strand
CAGGGGGCACGTCAGCGCCGCGCACGCGCTCAAACACGCGCACGGCATCTTCGAGCGTCATCGCGAATTCGGGCCAGCAGGCGGAGCGAATCAGGCCCATGGCACGCCGGTCCACGAGGAGCATGAGCATCGCAACGAGGTCCTTAATCTCGGTGCGCTCGAAGAGGCTGCCGAGGAACAGGACGGGCACGCCGGCCCGCTCAAGCTCCTGGCCAGTGTCGGACAGCCGGTCATTGCCCCGGCACAGAACTGCCTGGTCGCGATACCGAAACCCAGCCGCTCGAAACTGCTCGATGCTGTCGACCAGCGCCGACGTGACGAGCGAGCCATCGGCCACCGTGATGACCTCCGGCCGCGCGCCGCCGGCGCCACGGTCGGCTTCAAGCGCGGTTGGCCCGTCGGCAGCACTCATGCTGGCCGCGAAGGTGGAGAAGACGCCGACGATTTCTGACGTTGAGCGGTAGTTGATGTCCAGGCTGTCTCGAACGCCTCCAGGGAAGTCCTGGCGGCCGAACCGCGCCATGTTGAACGACGAGGCGCCTCGGAAGCGATAGATGGACTGCTTGGCATCCCCAACCACCCACAGGTTCTCTCCGGTGGGTTTGAGGGCCGTCAGGAGCCGCACGCTGCTCCGGTTCACGTCCTGGTACTCATCGACCAGGACGTGGTCGTAGTCGCTTTGGAGCCGGGTCCTGACCGCTTCATCGCGCTCAAGGAGGAGTACCGGTTGCATGACCAAGTCCCCGAAGTCGACGCACCCCGAGGTAGCTTTGAGTTCTTCGTAGCGCGCGTAGACCCTGACAACCTCTTCAACCTTCTCAGCAGCTTCGGTGGCTGCTGGGTCGGTCGCGGCCGCGCGCATCGTCTGAGCCAGGGCGAGGTAAGCCTGAGGGCCGACGACCTCGTCTTTTGCTCGGGAGACCGCGGTCAGGATGTCGGCCACCGTCTGCGACGGGTCGTAGAGGTTTCGGTAGTGCTTCAGGCCAAGCCGCGGGAACTCGATTTCGAGCAGCTCAACGGCCTCGGTACGGTCCATCAACCGAGGGTCGGTGGGCAGTCCGCACCTGTCGTTGAACCGCCTGAGGATGTCCAGGCCGAAGCTGTGGAAGGTGCCGATGCACAGCGCGGCTGCCTGCTGCGGGCGCTTCTCGGCGATCCGCTCGGCCATCTCACCTGCGGCCCTGTTTGAGAAGGTCAGGAGGAGGATGCGCCTGGGGTCAACGCCATCATCGAGCAAGCTTTCGACACGGGCCACGAGCGTACGCGTCTTCCCCGTGCCAGGCCCGGCCTGGAGCAGGAACGCGGCGCCGCGGTGGGCGGCGGCGGTTTCCTGCTTCTTGTTTAGGGGAATTTCGACCGGGTCTGTCGCGGCGACGACCGGGAAGGCAGGGAGCAACAGGGCGTCCAGCATCTGCTGCGCGACGACTTCGAATGGAGCCCCAAGGCGCGTTGCTATGGTGGAGCACGTCTGGCCCTGGACCACGTGCAGGTCGACCACCACGTGCATTGGTAGGAGAAGCTCCCGCGCGAAGAGGTCCATCTGGACCTCCCGCCGCTGACGCCGGCTGTAGTCGACGACGCGGTCCATCCCGACCGGCGCAGCTTCCGAGGTGCGGGCCGGATCGACGTTGACCGCGGGTTCGGGCTCCTCTTCGCCGTCGCCCAGTTCCGCGTGCCCGATTTCGTGCGCGACCAGGAACGCCTGGTCGAAGAGCGAGCCTTTGGTCTCGTGGACGATGAGCGGAACGTCCGGGAAAAAGGAGGCCCGCCCACCGTCGAGTAGCGCCCCACCAGGAGCGCAGGTTTCGACTCTGATCCCGAGGTCTTTGGCTATGCCAACAGCGAATTCATACGGGGACCACGGATCGCGCCCGCGCTGGACGGCCTCATCGTGCAGCCGCCGAGCGTGCTGACGACCCAGCTCAATGGGGTCCATGGCTACTCCTTGCGGAGTAGGTTCGAAATACTCTGGTCATCGAGGCCGGCGTCTCGCAAGACCCTTTCGAACGACACCTTCTCAGGGGCTGTTGGCTTGACGGTCGACTTCCTCGCGCGAGCCATAGGGGCCATCGCGGGAAGCGCGAGATACGAGAGCAGCGTTTCGGTCGACGTTTTCAGCGCCTCAGCCACCTTCGCGGCCATACGCTGGGGCAACGTCGAGACATCAACGCGTCGCTCCCGGAACGCAAGGCCAACCTGCATGGGCAGAGCGAGCAAATCGCTGGCGTCGGTGAACACCTTAGCAGGGGCAGCTTGCAGCGCCTGGAGCGTGACAACGTTCTCCCGAAGACGCGCCATGCCTGCCGCCACGAGGTCGAGCTCGGCGACGCCAGGGGGAACATCGTCGTCAAACTCGCGAGTCAGCTCCATGGAGAGGTCTATCAAGGCCATGGAGTGCTCGGGGTACTGGGCAAGGTATCGCTGCAGGACGCCTGCACCAGGCTCGAAGTCCATGGCGAAAGCTCTCAGGACGTCGTCTGCCGTGACCTGGGCACGCTGGGCCATCACATCTTCCCCTTGCGCTCGAGACGCAGCTTCAGAGACGCATAGGCCTTGTCACGATGCATGCGGATGCTCTTTTCCGATCTCCCCAGCGCCTTGCTGATGGACTCAACCGAAGGTTCTTTGGACTCGATGGGAATCTCTTGGCGCAGCATCACGACGATCCTCCTATGGAAATCAGGCAGGCTGTCAATCGCATCGTCGAGGAGGAGCCGGTAATCTTTTTTGTCGAGTTCGTCGGCGTCGAAGGGATCGTACTTGCCGGCGGCCGATTCGGCTTGGGCGGAGACCTCATCGTCCTCGGTCTCGAGTTGAGCGGTGCGATTCTCGTGTTTCCAGTGGCGAGCATTTGCGTCGTGACGATCCGCCGCGACAGCGCTATTGAAGTTGACCTCGTAATAGTCGAGCCGGTTGTCGTACTGCTTGCGGTCGCTGAGGAGGAGGTCGACGAAGTGGTCGCGGACCTCTTCGCGAATGTTCATCCTGGTCAACGAGACGGTGTCGCCTCCGGAGTTGGCGACTGAAGGGACTCGGCGGGCCACACGCACGAGAAGCTTCTCGGTCAGCTTTTCGCGGTGGGGGCTGGCGGTCGTGTTCCGCACGAAGTACAGCAGCGCTTCGGGCGAGACGAATCCGGGGTCGCTGGCCTGCCAGAGGCCGGCGCAGCGCTCCAGTTCTTCCGGGCTGATTCCCGCAAGGGCTTGAATTTCGGCTTCGACCTTGCCACGCCGGAAATACGGCGTTCCGTCGGGCCTGACCTTACGAAGGGGGCGTGACACGACTATTCCTCCATCTCGTGCGCTGGTGGCCCCTCTTGGAGGGCTGGAATTGAATGTAGCAGCAGGTCAACGTAACGCTCACATCGAGGCGTGGGGTCGCGGTCGATGGACGCGGGCAAGACCGCCCTTGTGCGGCAGATCCGCTCAGCGGCGACCGTCCACTCGGAGCACAACATCGAAGAGCAGCTCTGGGCGAAAGCAGACCTTCGCGGTCAAAGCCCGAGCGGCAGCCCACAGTCTGAGGAGCCCCTCGGGCGCCGAACTTACTCGGGCGCTGATGTCCGTCAGTGTGGGTCCAGTGACCCACGCTGAACGACCGTGCTGCGGCCTTGCATCTGGCGCACCCACTGGGCCGCATAACAGCAAAGTGCAGGCAGGCGGCGGCTCGGATCACGGGACCGCCTGATCAGAGGATCTGAAGCGCGTATCACCCTCGTCGCCGGCCGATTTCGGGTGACGCGTCACCTGATCCCGAAACAAGCCCTCTGCGCCTGCCGTTTTGCCAGGACATC
>DAOOQY010000577.1:0-3801 GCA_035389025.1 Verrucomicrobiota bacterium | reverse complement strand
AAGCCGATCCGTTTCGACTGGTTCGAGTTGTGCCGCACAGACAACCCTCACCCTCCTAGCGGAGCGGCCATAACGCCAGAGGAACCAATGTTTTCAAGGTCCAAACGCATGTTGGCCATGTTCGGCTGCTCGCACGTTGAGGCAGCAGTTCGCCACGTGTATTGTCGGCAACTGTCGGCAAGAGGTCTTACGGCGCCATCCTCGGGATTACCTCGCCGAACCTGCTCGCTTCGCCGTCTCGGTGATGGGCCCGACCAGCGTACCGTTGCTGCAGGTGTTGCGAGGCGTGAGATCATGGCCGAGGCTGTATACGTTTTTCCCCAAGCCCGTCGGCAACGGCAGGCGCGGCGTCCAGCAATGGGCGTTGTACGGAGGCAGAAGTCAGCAGGGGCCGTAGTACCGAGAGCAACGGGCCGGATTCGACCGGATGGTCTCACAACTCGGGAAGGGCTGAACCTGGTCGGCCGTGGCGACCCTGGCTGGACGGGAGCTGGTGGCGACCCAGAACGGCTCAGCCGAACCAGAGCCAGCGGGGCAGAGGCAGAGTGCAGTCAAGTCTTTCGGGACGATCAGGAACCGCATGTCCGGTGGTGTGGGAGCAGGGAGGAGCAATCCCCTCGGGGGGATTGCCAGGAATCATCAAACCTCGATCAATCCGGAACGGATATGGTCACGATCTTCCATCTGCCATCCCGCCGGGCAAGCATGGCCAACTCAGCATTGTTACTGCCGCGATCCGCGATAAGTTTGGCGGCCGCCTTCCGATGGGAATCCTCAAACTCCGGAGGCGCAGATTTCAGAGCATCCTCCAAAGCGGTGATCTTCTCAGCATCGAGAGGATGGGTCACGATGAAAGAGGCAGCGGCAACTGAGGGATGCGTGCTCGACACCTCAACCTTCACCTGGGAAATCTGCAAGTTCTGCCAGTCGTCATTTCCTTCCGGCGGGAGCAAGTCCGAACTCTTGCTGGTGTCGACAACGTGGACCTTGGCGTTGTCGCGGCCTGATTCGACCACGAAGAACCTCGAATCGAGCGCCGCACGCAGACCCGCGACGTCCCGAGTCGCCATGGCCTTGTAGTACTGGCGTATGATGCCCTCCACTTCCTTCGCTGCGTCTTCTCTCTGGGCAGAAGAAATACCCAGCCCTGAAAGCAGGCTTGCTGCCAGAATCGCTAACATGATGTTGAACAGTGTTTTCATGGTTCTCCTTTCTGACAAGGCAGCCGAATTGACTGCACGTTCTCAGCCACATCGAACGACAGAACTGAGCGACGTGGGGGGCCTAGCGCGTTTGCTGATGTGGCCCACCCGCGTTCGCTCCAGTGATTCTGACGGAGCACAGAATCTTCATCTGCACCAGCAGACGCTGCTGAACTGCTCAAGCATCACCCGGCGACTTCTGGCTCGCAACCACGGCAAGGCATTCGCCGTAAAGCTTGAAGAAATGCGCCTTGCGATCAAGCGGCTTCTCCTTCGCCGTCTCGAACAGGACAATCTTCTCGAATATGAATTTTGCCATTTCAAACGCGACACGCTCTTTGCTGTCGCCCGGTATGTGGTTGTTCGAGTCTTCCATAAATGCGATGTGGCCCAACGAGCTCAGCGACGGCCGGGACAGCGACGGTGGAGCGCAAGAGCGGCGTGGGATATCGCATTGTTGATGCATCGTTTCGCCGGTGCGCCCCTCCGCGTCTGAGCCAAGAGGCTACGGTGCCTCCGAGGCGACACCGGCTTGCTTGCGCGCATTGTTGACCACGGGGCCAGGTGAAATCTGAATCCGAATGTCATGACGACATAGCGGATTCTGTTTCTCGACGACGGCTGCATGCGTGGCCTGCTCTCTCTTGTGTTGCTTGAGGGGCCACGCCCGGACTGCCGCGGCTGGCTTCGCAAGGTCCACTTGCTCGCCGGCACGTCAACTACCGTCACCACCGTCCTTGTGGACCCTGGAGACGGCCTGGCAGCGGGATGCGGGTTTGACCGCAGCAGTTTCTCAGGGCCAGGCTGGCGATCTTCCCCCGTCAGGAGCCTGGGAAATCCGCGCGTTTACATCCCTGTCCGTTTATGGCACATTTCCTCGCATGGGCACAGCAACAGAAGCGGGCAGGCCCGGAGTAGATCCTGGAGTCGAATCACGACTCTTGGCCAAAGCTCGGCAACGGGGCTTGAGCCTACCGCTCGATCTGGAGCGGCTTGCGATTGCGCGGGGCTGCGGTTACTACGAGCGGGACCTCGGTCCGTTTGCAGGCACCGGCGACGAAGTCCCGCTGTCCAATGCGGAACTGGCGATTGCGTTGGTTGCACCTTCGCTTCAGCCAACGGCGCACCATATTCGACTGGCGGCTGCGCTGCTCGGAGCGGCGGACGAGTCGGCTGCTGACGCGGCGACGTTGGCGGTGGACGAGAATTGCGTAGGCGTCGTCCGCTACATCGCGTTGTGCGGGCGTCGGTTTGAGCCGGGCAACTCGTTTTGGACTGAGCTGCTGAACGCGCTGCCGGAGACGGTGGTTGACCGTGACCGTCTGCCGCACCCGACTCGGTTTGTTGAAATGACGGGCATCGATCGCGGCAAGGTTGGCACCTTCACTCGGTGGATTCGCGCCCGAAGCCAAGTGGCCACATGAGCGGGGGCCCGGCCAACCCGGAACGTCTCCTGGTGGCGTTGGACGAGAGCCTCGACCACCAGGTTCAGCTTATCATCTACGGCCGCAGTGCCTTGTGGCTTGGCTTCGACCACCCACCCGCCGTTGCGGCGGCGACTTTCGATGTGGATGCGATCGTTCCGGACGCGCAAGTCCAGGCCCTGGCAGATGACTCGAGGTTTTGGGATGCCCGCGACGCGGTCAACCGACGCTTCAAGGCAGAGGGTCTCTACATCACCCATTTGTTCCCGGAGAGCGAGGTGTTCCTCCGCCGTGACTGGGCAGAACACATCATCCCGATCACCCTCCTCCGACTGAACCACCTGGACTTGTTCCGACCGGCGACCGTGGATCTGGTCTTGACGAAGATGATGCGAGGAAACGACGAGCAAGACATGGCGGACGCCGAATTCATGATCCGCCACGACCGCATCACGGAGGGACAACTGATTGAGGCGTTCTCGCAGATGAAGCCGTTTAGCTTGGTGGAGTTGCGTGATGCGTTCGCTCGCGCGAAACCGGTCGTTCTCGACCTAGCACGCAAGGCCGCACGCTCGCCCTGATGACGTGGGTGGCGCCGTCGGCAGGCCTGCTCACGGGAACGACTTTCGCGGCCCGTGCTTCGGTTCGATCATGAACCAAGCCTTGCCCTCCGCCTCTGTGGCCAGTGCCCTGTAGTGAGCGAAGATCGTCGCCGCGGAATTCCCCGCCTCCAATGCGGTACGGGGCACGTCCTGGCTTGCTGCAACCCTGTATGAGCAGAAGGCGTGGCGCAGCCCATTATGCCGCCAGGGCAGCAGGCCGGCGGCCTCGGCGGTGGCGTTCTGGGCGGCAGAAATGCTACGCGCCCGCTCCCTCCACGTCTGGCCGTGCGGCCAGACGGGGCCGCTCTCCTTGGCCAGCGGTGACAGCCACTTGGCCAGGTTGTCAGTGATGGGCGCCAAGCGCGTCCCGGGGCACCGTGACTTCCGATGGGTAACTTTGATCGTCCGCTCTGCCAACCGAACGTCCTGCCAATCCAAGGCAAGAATCTCGCTGGTGCGCAATCCCGCGAAACCGCCGATTGCCAGGCAGGGCAGGAAGTCCGGCGTCGCACTGGCGAGCAACTTGGCCATCTCGGCCGGTGTCCAGACCTCGATCGCCTTCTCGTGTGGACC
>DAOOQY010000576.1:0-3803 GCA_035389025.1 Verrucomicrobiota bacterium | reverse complement strand
AGCAGGGAGCAGGGGGGCAAGGGGGAAGCGGGGGTAACGTTCAACGTTCAACGTTCAACGCTCAACGTTCAACTTCCAACCATCAACCATCAACTATCGACCATCAACCTCCCACAAGCAGCCTGCATACCCGCTGGTTAAGTTGTTTCCTCATCGACAAGGAAAAGTTCGGGATGTCGTCGTCGGACCTGATCCGCTTTCTCGATGCGGCGAACATCGAGTCGCGTCCGGTCTGGAAACCGATGCACACCCAGCCGCTGTATCGGGGATGCGAATGTGTCGGGGGAGAGGTGGCGGCGGACCTGAACCGGCGGGGGATCTGCCTGCCCAGCTCGAGTTCGTTGAGCGCAGAGGATCAGCAGTTCGTCATCGAGCGCATTCGACAGGCGCATAAGCGGGGAAAGGGGTGAGGGGGAGGTCGGAGATGGGAGTTGGGAGATCGGGGATCGGAGATCGGAGATCGGAGATCGGAGATGGGGGGTCAGTGGTCGGTGGGCGGTGGGCCGGTGGAGTGATCCGAAGATGGTCACACGTAATCGTAATCGTAATCGTAATCGCTACTTCTGACTTCGTGGAACTGTGAACGGGTCCGGGTTGGGATTACAGGGCGGTGCGCCGGTAGCCGGTGGGTCGGTCGAGCAGGGAGCAGGGGGGAAGCGGGAGGAACGTTCAACGCTCAACGTTCAACTTCCAACCATCAACCATCAACCAATTGATGATTGTCACCGTCCCGGATTGAACCACAGAGGCACAGAGCACGCAGAGAAGGGCTTTTCAATGCCGAGCAGAAGCATCCGATGAACCGGCGAGTGTGGCGTGGAACAGGTTGCCCAGGATCGGCTGGATTTCAACCGGTCTTCTCTGTGTACTCCGCGTCTCTGTGGTGAATCCCGTCGATGACTGTCACCGTCCCGAATTGAACCACAGAGACACAGAGAACACAGAAAAGAGCGGGGGGAAAACATGAAGCCCAGTCCTTTGCGCTTCTTTGCGTCCTTCTGTGAGGAATGACCCGACCCGAAGGTGTTGAACAGAAGATCGCAAAGGAGCGCAAAGAGGATGTGGAGACCACGAGGTTCCGGTGCTTTGCTCCTTTCTGTGAGGAATGACCTGCCTCGTGTTCAACAGAAGACCGCAAGGGGACGCAAAGAAGATGTGGCGAACATGAGGTTTTGGTCTTTGCGTGTCTTTGCGCCCTTCTGTGAGGAAAGACCGGACGGGAAGGTGTTCAACAGAAGATCGCAAAGGAACGCACCGCGGAGAATCCGCAACCAAAGGCTTATTTACAGGAGGCAGCAGAGGCAGCAGAGAATACTCGTTCTGGGGCCCCTCTGCTAACTCTGCGTTCTCCTGTTCAGAAAGAACCTTGTTCAAATTGAGCGATTTTGGGCTATTGCACTGCAAAGAAGATGTGGAGGTGAGGTCCACTCCTTTGCGGTTCTTTGCGTCCTTCTGTTAAACTCGCCACCATGATCACCGCTGTTCGTTGTCATCTTCCGGAGACGCGTCTGACCAACGACGATCTGGCCGCGCTGTTTCCCGAGTGGCCAAGTGAGAAGATCTACCAGAAAACCGGCATCCGGGAACGGCGCGTGGCCGGTCCGGATGAAACGGCAGGCGACCTCGCCTTTCACGCCGCCCTGCGCCTGCTCGAAGACCGTGACCGGTCGCGGATCGGATTCATCCTCCACTGCACGCAGTCGCCCGATTACCTGCTCCCGACCACGGCGTGTCTGTTGCAGAATCGGCTCGGTCTGCCGCAGCGGTGCGGCGCGCTCGATTTCAACCTGGGCTGCTCGGGTTACATCTACGGCCTGGCTCTCGCCGATGGCCTGCTGCGGGCAGGACACACCGATGCCGTCCTGCTCCTGACCGGGGAAACGTACAGCAAGCTTCTCGACTCCAAAGACAAGGGAACGCGGACCATTTTTGGCGACGCGGGCACCGCCACCCTGCTCGAGAGCGCGTCGCCAAACAGGCTGCATTCGTTCGTGTTCGGCACGGACGGGTCGGGTGCCAAGTTCCTCATCGTTCCAGGCAGCGGAATGCGCAGGCCCAGCGGATCTGAACCCGCCGGGCCGCAGCCGCTCGAAATGAACGGACCTGAGGTCTTCAACTTCACCGTCCGCGTTGTTCCGCCCCTGATCGACCAGATCCTCGAGCGGGGGAAGATCGAGCTTCGGGATGTGGACTACTTCGTTTTTCACCAGGCCAATGCCTTCATGATCGAACATCTGCGCCGCCGTCTGGGCATTCCCGCGGACAAGTTCGCCTTGTCACTCGAATACGTGGGCAATACCGTTTCGTCGTCGATCCCGATTGCCATCGAGAGCGCGTTGGCGAATGGGAAGATCAGGCCGGGCATGCGAATCCTGCTGGCGGGGTTCGGCGTCGGGTTGTCATGGGCCGGCTGCCTCCTCGATTGGAAAGGGTGATATGACCGAGACGCAGTTCCTGCAACGGTTGGCTGAGGTGCTGGTGGCGGATCAGGCGATCACGCGCGACACGCCGCTCGAGAGTCTGAGCGGTTGGGACTCGATGGGCCAGGTGGCGCTGGTCGCCATGTTGGACGAGACGCTGCATTACCAGTTGCCGCCCGGCACGCTCCAGGGATGCAAACGAGTCGGCGATATCGTGGCGCTGGTCGGGCAGAAACTCGATGCGGCCAATGAAGCGGCGGATCCTGATCGTCGGGGCTAGCTCGGTGCTCGGACAGGCCTGTGCGGAGCGGTTGGCGCGGGATGGCGAATCGCTCTGGCTGACCTATCGCACCCCGTCCAAGGGTGATGCGCTGGCCGCCCGATTCCCCAATGCCCGGCTTGCCCGGGTCGATGTGCTCGAACCCGATGCCTTGCGCTCGCTCATTGCCGAGGTAGGCCAAGCCTGGAACGGGCTCGACGGCTTGATCTGCGCCTTCGGCATCGGATACCTCGCCCCGGGACATCTCATCGATACCGCGCGGGTGCAAGAACTCGCGATGGTCAATATCGAGTCGGTGATCGTGCTGCTCAAGCACGCCTTTCCCGTCTTGTTGAAGGGGGAACATCCTGCGGTTGTCCTGATGTCGAGCACGATGGGGTTGGTGGGCGCGGCGGGCATGAGCGCCTACTCGGCCACGAAAGGCGCCATCGCGAGCCTGGCGCGATCATTGGCCGTCGAATGGGCTCCGCGCAAGATCCGGGTCAATGCGGTTGCTCCGGGCGTGATCATGTCGCCCCTCGTTTCGCGGATGTTCTCGGTCCTGACCGCCGACCAGGTCCAGGCGATCGAGCGCCGGCATCCGCTCGGGTTCGGGCAGCCCGACGATGTCGCGCATGCGGTTCGATTCCTGTTGTCTCCGGAGGCGAAATGGATGACCGGGGTCGTCTTGCCGGTGGATGGAGGCTACACGGCCCACTGATTCCGCGTAGCCGTCCCGCAGCCGTCCCGTAGCCGCGGACGTGAGTCCGCGCTGACTTGCTCCGGCGAATGCAGACGCCAGCGCCGTCTCACGACGGCGGCTACGAAGGAGCATTCATGGACGAAATCGTCATTCTAGGTGGCGGCGGCCTCGCCAGCGAGGTGGCCGATGCCGTCCATGCGATCGAAGGCGCTGGCGGACCTGTCTGCCGCCTTCTCTACGACGATGACCGGCGGCTGAAGGGCAGGATGCTCCAGGGACTCGAATATGCGGGCACAATCCAGGATTACCTCGACGGCGATCGCCCCGGCGCCGCCTGCGTGATCGGGATCGGCGACAACGCCGTCCGGGAACGTCTTGCGGCAGAACTGGCCGCCGCCGGTCGGACCGTGCGGGCGGTCGT
>DAOOQY010000575.1:0-3806 GCA_035389025.1 Verrucomicrobiota bacterium | reverse complement strand
TCCTTGTCTCGGTCGTCTCCTTCGCGTCCGCGCTCTACGCCGGACGCTACTTCCAGCGCGACATCGAGGCGGGCATGGCCAGCCCGGCGCGGGTCCGGGAGTTTTACGTGCTCACGCCCCTCTTTGGATCGGGCATGTTCCTGGTCGTGTTGGCCAACAACCTGGGCGTGATGTGGGCCGCGGTCGAGGGCACCGCACTGTCATCGGTGCTGTTGGTGGCGCTCTACAACCGCCGCCACTCGCTCGAAGCGGCCTGGAAATACGTGATGCTCGGCAGCGTCGGCCTGGCCCTGGCCCTCCTGGGCACGGTGTTCGTCTATGCCGCCGCCTGCAAGAACGCCCCCGATGCCGTGCCCAGCCTCAATTGGTCGTATCTGATGTCCGTGGCTGGGGGGCTCGATCCGCATCTGCTCAAACTCGCCTTCGTGTTCGCGTTTGTCGGTTACGGCACCAAGGCCGGCCTGGCCCCGATGCACACCTGGCTCCCCGACGCGCACAGCGAGGCGCCCTCGCCCACCAGCGCCATGCTCTCCGGGGTGTCGCTCAAGATCGCCTTGTACGCCCTGTTGCGGTTTCACATTCTGACAACTGCATGCCTCGACTCGGCGTTCAGTCGCCGCTTGCTCCTGGTCTTCGGCCTTCTCTCGATGCTCCTGGCCCCGCCGTTCATTCTGGTCCAGCGCAACCTCAAGCGACTGCTCGCCTATTCGAGCCTCGAACACATCGGACTGATCTGCACGGCCATCGGGCTGAACACGCCTCTGACCATCCTGGGCGCGCTCATGCACATGGGCTACCACGCCCTCACCAAACCGGTGCTCTTCTTCGCCGCCGGCAACATCCATCAGGCCTTCCACACGCTCGAATTCCGGCGCATCGGATCGGGCGTCGCCAAGGTCCTTCCGCTCACGGCGCTCTGGATGGGGCTGGCCGCTCTGGCCGCCATCGGGCTGCCGCCCTTCGGCCTGTTCTTGAGCGAGTTGACAGTGGTCAGCGGCGGCCTCGCCGCACATGAAACAACTGTCAGTGCGCTGATCCTGATCGCCCTGGTCGCTTCCTTCTGCGGCATCCTCCAACAGTTCACCCGCATCCTGCTCGGGACGCGCCGCCCGGATGCCCGCCCGATCGAGACCCACCGGCTCGATGGGGCGCCGGCGATGATCCTGCTGCTGGGGGCGCTGCTGCTCTTCAGCGTGTGGCTGCCGGAGCCGTTGCTTGATCTGCTGCGCCAGGCCGCGGCCATCATCGGAGGTCAACCATGAACCTGTCCGGCGTCTCCACCGAACTCCGCCCGGTGGTCGAGGACCTCAGCCGTCGGTTCGAAGGCCGGTTCGACGCCATCGTCACCCCGCGGCTCAACGAGGTCTACTTCCACGCCGCGATGGACCTGGTGCCGGGCTTCTGCGCCCACCTCTGCCGCAAGTGGAAGGCGCGCCTGGTGACCGTGTTTGCCGACGACGCCCGAATTGGGCATGGCGTGTTTCACCTCTATTACGCGCTGGCCCTCGACGACGCGCACGGGCTCCTCGTCCTGCGCGTCCCCGTTTCGCCCGAAACCCCCGAGTTCGCCGCCCTGACCAACGCCATCCCGGCAGTCAATTGGCAGGAACGCGAAATCCAGGATTGGTTCGGATTGAGGCTCATCGGCCATCCCAATCCGCGGCGCTGCGCCCTGCACGACGACTGGCCGGCGGTCCATCCGTTGCGCAAGGATTTCGACCTCAACACCGTGCTGCCCCCCTTCCAGGGCGAACGCCACAAGTTCCGCCCGGTCGAGGGCGAGGGCGTGTTTCAGGTGCCGGTCGGGCCGGTGCATGCGGGCATCATCGAGCCGGGCCATTTCCTGTTCAGCGTGGCGGGGGAACCGGTGCTCTACTTGCAGTTGCGTCTGTTCTACGTCCACAAAGGCACCGAGAAGCTCTTCGAGCACCTGCCCATCCCCCATGGCGTGCGCCTGGCTGAGAGCATCTCCGGTGATTCGAGCTTCGCGCATGCGACGGCCTTCTGCCACGCCATCGAGCGCACTGCCGGCGCCCAGGCGCCTCCGCGCGCGCGTGTGATGCGGTCGGTCTGCCTCGAACTCGAACGCCTGTACAACCACATCGCCGACATCGGGGCGATCTGCACCGATGTCGCGTTCGTCACCGCCAACATGCACGCCATGCGGCTCAAGGAGCAAATCCTCCGCGTCAACGAACACCTCACCGGGAATCGGCTTTTGCGCGGCATGGCCTGTCTGGGCGGAGTCCGGTTCGATTGGGACGCCGACCAGATCAAGGCTCTCAATGGACTGGTGAGCGATCTGCGGCCCGAGTTCGATTCACTCGTCCAACTCGTCGAGGGCTCGTCGTCCACGCTCGACAGGCTCGATACCACGGGCATCCTCAGACCCGAGGTGGCCCGCGATCTGGGCGTGGTCGGCATCGCGGGCCGGGCGTCCGGATTCGCCCGAGACCTGCGCCGCGACTTCCCGCACGCCGCCTACGATCAGGTGCAAATCCGGGTCCCCGTCTACCGGGTGGGAGACGTCCGACACCGGCTGCGGGTCCGCGTGGACGAGGTGCGCGAGTCCCTGGCGCTCATCCAAACGTTCGTCACAAAGCTGCCTGGAGGACCTCTGCGCATCGATATCGGCGAAGTGCCGCCCGACCGGGTCGCCTTCGGCTACGTCGAAGGATGGCGGGGCGAAATCTTCCACTGGGTCCGCACCGCGCCCAACAACCGACTCGCCCGATGCCGCGTCAAGGATCCGTCTCTGCAGAACTGGCCGGCCCTGAGCGAGGCAATCCTGGACAACATTGTCCCCGACTTCCCGGTCATCAACAAGAGCTTCAACCTGTCGTATTCGGGCACCGACCGCTGACCTATGCCGGGCATTCTATCCAAATCGTTGTCGACAGGCATCGTCACGACACGCTATCCGGACGCCCCCGCCCACGCATCCCCCCACGCCCGCGGTCGCCCCGAGATCGACTGGCCCAAGTGGGTCGACGCCCGCTCCGCCGCCACCGTCTGCCCGACCGCCGCCATCGCGTGCCACGAAGCCGCGCGGACGCGCACGGTCACATTCGACCTCGGCAAGTGCGTCTTCTGCGGCCTCTGCGCCGACACGGACACGGCGATCCGCATGAGCACCGTCTGCGAGTGCGCCGCGCGTCACCGAAACCGCTTCGTCTCGACCGCGCAGTACAGCCTCAACGAGGACGGCACGCACCGGCAGTTGATCGCCGGCTCCGACGGCGCCACTGCGATGCGTGGTGCGGTCTCCTCTCCCCCGCGAAACGACTCGATCGAGTCGCTCGGCCGCCAGATTCAATCCCGGGCCGCGCGCCTCTTCGGACACTCGCTCCACATCCGCGAGGTCGATGCCGGCTCGTGCAACGGATGCGAGATCGAGATCGTCGGCCTCAACAGCCCGGTCTACGACATCGAACGTTTCGGCATTCATTTCGTCGCGTCGCCGCGCCATGCCGACATGCTGCTGGTCACCGGCCCGGTGACACGGAACATGGAACTGGCACTGAAGAAGACCTACGACGCGACTCCCGAACCCCGACTCGTGGTCGCCGTGGGCGCCTGCGGCTGCAGCGGCGGCATCTTCGGCGTCAACTACGCGACGCGCGGTCCAGTGGACAGCGTGATTCCCGTGGATGTCTACATCCCCGGGTGCCCGCCCAATCCCCAGGCCCTCTTGCACGGAATCCTCCTGGCGATCGACCGCGCCACATAGCCCGAGTGTTTCACAGAGCTTCGCGGAGTCTGACATCCGGGCTCTGGCAAAACCGCGCCCAGAAAGGGAACCGGGA
>DAOOQY010000574.1:0-3807 GCA_035389025.1 Verrucomicrobiota bacterium | reverse complement strand
GGTGGTGCCCTTGCAGGACGTGCTGGGGCTGCCCAGCACGCACCGCATGAACACACCGGGCACAGCTCGCGGCAACTGGAGTTGGCGCCTGGCACCGGGCTGCCTGCCTGAGGCGGCCAAGACCCTACGAGGCCTCACCGAGTTGTCTGGCCGCGTTCCAGACCGCTGAAGCCGCATGGACCACCAACACGTACAGCGAGGTCTGTGGGATATGCTGCGCCTTTCCCTTCCCCCGCATCCGCGAGGGCGCCCTCTCCCCATCGGATGGGGAGAGGGACGGGTTGAGGCGACACTTGCGTTCGTCCTGCGGACTGCACAGCGACTTGATCCGCTATGAACCTCCCCCCAAACAAAACCAAGATCGTCGCCACGATCGGTCCGGCTTCGGAATCGTCAGAGATGCTCGTACGTCTCATTCGCGCGGGCCTGAATGTCGCACGGCTCAACTTCTCGCACGGCGACTTCGCCGGCCACGCTGAACGAATTGCCAGCATCCGCGCCGCGGAAACGGCGACGGGGCGGCGTGTGGCGATCATGGCCGACCTGCCCGGCCCCAAGATGCGTATTGGCAAGCTGGAGCCGGAAGCGATCCAACTGCAGGCCGGCGACCGCTTCACGTTGACGAGTGAAGACGTCGTCGGCAACCCGCAGCGCGCGTCGATGAGCTTCGCCCGATTGCCGCAGGTCGTGAAGCCGGGCGACCAACTCGAATTCCAAGCATAGGGGAAGAGCCGGCGGCCCGCACTTAGCACACATTTAGCCTTGTCGCCTGCGATCCGATGAACCGGGCCTCAACGACCTCGTCTCCTACAACGACAAACACAACGAAGCCAACGGCGAGCAGAACCGCGACGGCGCCAACGACAACCGGAACTGGAACTGCGGCATCGAAGGTCCCAGCGATGACCCGGTTGTCGAGCGCCTGCGCAATGGACAGATCAAGAACTTCCTCACGGTCACGCTCCTGTCGCTGGGGGTGCCGATGCTCGCGATGGGCGACGAAGTCCGCCGCACCCAGGGTGGCAACAACAATGCCTACTGCCAGGATAATCAAGTGAACTGGTTCGATTGGACGTTGCTCCAGAAGCAC
The DNA here is from genome assembly GCA_035389025.1 of Verrucomicrobiota bacterium. Taxonomy (GTDB): domain Bacteria; phylum Verrucomicrobiota; class Verrucomicrobiia; order Limisphaerales; family J093; genus MWFF01. The sequence continues at coordinate 2,717 of DAOOQY010000574.1, read as the reverse complement.
CCCCACCTGCATCGCTTCGTGAAGTTGCTGATGGCCCGGCGGTTGTTGCGCGCCACCGAGCACGAACACCAGCGAATCAGCCTCAACCAACTCATCCAGGGAGCGACCAAGGCCTGGCACGGTGTCCGTCTCCACCATCCGGATTGGGGCGACCACTCCCACAGCCTGGCGCTCGCGGTTGAACTCCGTCCGGAGCGGCTCCCGATGCACCTGATCCTCAACACCTACTGGGAGCCGCTCGAATTCCAGCTCCCCCCCCTCCACACCTCCGCAGCCTCACACTGGCGTCGCTGGATCGACACCGCCCTGGACACGCCCGATGACATCGTTCCCTGGCGCGAAGCCCCCGCCGTCTCCGGCTTCATCTACCGCGCGCAACCCCGTTCCGTCGTGGTTCTTTATGCGCCCGGCGTCTGACGGTTCCTGGTGCCTCGTCGCCGCGGATGCGGAGCATTGACATTCAGGGACTTAATGCGCATGGAGACCATGAATCAGAAACGTTCAACGTCCAAGGCTCAACCATCAACTCACAACTATCAATGAGCCGGTTCATTGGGAGGATCCGTGCCCGGCGGGGCCCGGCGGGATCCTTCTCATCGGCAGGGAGCAGTCTGAGGGACTTGCGAGTGTGCCACATCTGCGATCTGCGACTCGCCTTGGCGATGTCGGACCCTCGAACATTCTCAGGAGACAACCCAGTATTTTTCCCAGGTTACATCAGATCGCCCTCATAGTAGGGTCATCACGTCGGGTTGCGAAATGCCGCTGAAACTCATAAGGCTCAAGACTCCACATGAAACAGCCTCGCATCGCGATCGAGAGTCACCTCGCCAATCGCCTCCTTCCGTTGCTTCTATTCTGCCTGGCCACCGCGCAGGGGCAGACCGCGGCTGTGTTCGCTCGAGTAGACCCGGCCAACACTACCAGCGGCTACCTGGCTCGATTGCTGATTAACGAGGTGCCTTTCCCAGGTGAACGCGCCTACCAAAGCGAGGCCACTTCCCAGGGCGCCATGATGCAAATCCTCTGGGTGTTGCACTCGCGCATCCACCTTATCCCAAAGGGCTATGCGCAGCAGCATGTCGCGGGCGTGCGCACCACGAACATCATCGACGTCATTACCGGCACCGGCGAACGACGCCAGTGCGAGGGATTCTATCGGGATGCACAAGGACGTTTCGTTGCCGCCCCGCGGGTTGAGGAGCGGCTGAATTACTTGCTCAACATCGCCAACAGCGGAGACAAGCCCGGGCGGTTCGCGGGCTTGTTGAACTACGCCCAGGGTCTGGCGCGCGCCTATGTCAAGGAGGGCATCGCAGGGGCCGACCGTTATGCCGGGCTCAAACGAATCAACCAGATCGAAGTTACCGGACGCGCCTACTCCTGGATGACCGATGTGGGGTCCTATCACCCGGGCGGAAACTTTGTCTCGATCCCTCCCTCCGCCGAGGGCTCGTTGGGCGGCAACCGTTTCTTCACGTTAAGAAAGGCACCACAATGAGACCGTGGCGAGCCGACTGCGCTTCGTTGAACCGTTCGTGTGACATGAGACGGCTTCGGGAGGCCCCAACCTGCGAGCCTCCACTGCGTTCCCGTGGGCCTTGTGGGCCAAAGCCTCGCGGACCTCGATCCTGCGCCTGGGTCGGTTTGGGGCGAGTGACCGCCTGGATGTTCCTTCTGGCGGGGGTGGGGCTTCTGTCGGCCTGCCGGACTGGATCAAGCCTTTCAAGCCAGACTGCGCTCGAAACCCCGCCGGCACTGTTGGAACCCGCCTATCTTTACGAGGTCGTCCGCTACCTTTACCGCTGGCACCTGGACGAATCCGAAGTGGAACGGATCGTCAGCGCCAAGCAGTTCGCGTTCTGGGTGCGCCGCCTCGCGCCCCAGCTTGATGCCGGCGACCGCAGTGTGTTCGGCGAAATCCTCCTGCCGCAGTTGGGCCTCCAGGTGAAAGTCAAGAAGGCCGACTACGCCATCGAGGAATTGGGCATCGATGTCAAAAGCCAGAGCTTCAAAATCACGCAGGTCACCCGGGGCCGTCTGCCGGTCCGGGCTTCCCAGCACTCCACCGTCGTCGCCGTGCAGATGCCGGAGCTCATGGACTACTTGTTCCGTACCCGAAACCAGCGCGATTATCCGGAAGCCGCTCTGGTCGAGCGTCTGAGGGCGGCCCTCCGCGAACAGGCGGCCAAGGAAGGCCTGCTCTCCACCAACGCGCCGACGGGGGAGCAGATCGTCCATTTAGCGCCACTCTCGCCTGTGGCGAACGACACCTGGGTCTTCTGGGAGGCGGGCCACAAACTGCTCCACTTTGCCTCAGACATCGACTTGGCCAATCCGGCAGTCTGGCAACACCAGACCCTCTTGGTGCGTATCTTTGACCTGGACCAACAGGTGGTCGTCACTCACGAGGAAGCCCCCGGCAGTAACCGGTTCCTCACGCGTTATCAGGTCAGCCGTGCGCTCTTTAACTGCATCGTGCTCGGCCAGCGCATCACCGTGCCGCCGCACGAACCGGGTGCGGGAGTGCCCGCTGAGGCGTCCCCTGCTCAACATTGAGGCCCCCAGACACCGCCACGAGACACCCGCCCTGTCAAACCCAGTCTCTCCCGCCGAACTCCTGACCGTCCTCGTCAAGCACAAAGGTCCCAACAGCACAGCGAATCAGGGCTGCTCTAAAGTCGGACGGGACGGGTGAGTAGGCGAATGACCTGTCC
>DAOOQY010000573.1:0-3808 GCA_035389025.1 Verrucomicrobiota bacterium | reverse complement strand
GTCGGCAGCTCTGAACCGGAGCAGTTCGACTGTGCGCATGCCGAGCTTCCTGAACCGGGTCATGTCGCTGCGGGCTAGTTCGACCACCAGGCGTCCATCGGCGTCGCGAAGCACGGTCGTCGGGGGCGTGTCGTGCGTCTGGGCAACATCGACGAAGTGCCTGCCGTCGGGCGCGAAGTCGATCTGGTGGTGAAAGGCCGGATCGGTCAGCCGCTGATGGCCGGTGCCGTCCATCCTGACCCGATGGAGCTGAAGCTTCATCGGCGTGTCGCCGTCGTGTGCGGTGTAGTACAGGAACCCGGTCGGTTCATCCAGACGCACCAGGTCGGCCACCTCGAACGCATGGTCTGTCAGCGGACGGCGAAGGCCATCGTGCAGGTCGTAGAGATAGAGGTTGCGCCAGCCCGTACGTTCCGAAGCCCAGACAAAGCGGCGTCCGTCCTCGAAAAACCTCATTTTGGGCAGATTCTCGGTCCAACTGGGCAGCCATTCCTCGCGGACCACAACGCGCGTCGCCCCGGTGTCCGGGTTGGCGGCGGCCAATTCCATGATGTTCTGGCGGCGGTTGGTGCGGTGGAAGAGGAGTTCCCGGCTGTCTTTGGTCCAAGAAACCCCGTAGACATAATGGCCGACCGCGGAGTTCTCGAACGGTTGCCCATTCCGGACGTCGACGGTGAGCGTGCGTTGGCTTTCGAGGTCGTAGATCAGGATGTCGACGACCGGGTTGACACCGCCTGCCTTCGGATACGGCTCGATATCCACGGTGCTCAGAATCTTGGTTTGGTCGAGTTGCAGATGGTAGTCCGGCACCTGGCTTTCGTCGAATCGGTAAAACGCGATCTTCCGACCGTCCGGGGACCACCACATGGCGGTCTTCTGCTCGAGTTCCTCGCCATAGACCCAACTGGCGGCGCCGCACTTGAGCCGCGCCGCGCCGCCGCCTTCGGTGGTGACCGCCACGGCGTTGGTGGTCTCAGCCGGGGTCAGCCAGAGATTGTGATCGCGGTAAAACGCCTTGTGCTTCCCATCCGGCGAGTAGGCTGTGCGGTACTGACGCCCCCGGTCGGGCCGGTCGTCGTCGTCGTGCGCCTTCGCAGCGGGTTGTTCCTGGCTGGCGCCCGCTCTGCGCGGTGCGGGGGCGTTGGTCACCTGCGTCGTGCGCCGCGTCGGGATGTCGAACCGGTATCTCTTGCCCTCACGCCGGTACTCGAAGGCCCGTCCCTCATCCTTCCACGTCACCGTAAGCGAGCCGAACTTCACGGCGTCGGCTCCGTCCCGGTTCATCTTCTGGTACTGGTCGTAGCCGGGCATGTGCTCGAGGCGGTCCTGGGCTTGGGCGGCGAACCCCGCGCACACCAGGAGCGCGCCGGCCATCAACCTTCCAACCCAGCGCGATTGGCCGGCGCCGGGGCGCAGACAGTCTCGAGCAGCGATCGAGAGGAGAAGGCGTCGCCCCGTTCGAGAGAGGCAAGCGGCAATCGGCGTTCGCGACCGGGCATCGTTCGGTGAGGCGGAGCGAGGTGTGCTCACGGGCGGAAAGAATTCGCGCGGACCGGCGTCCGCGGCTGCGTGATGAATCATGTCGGGCCCGGATCGTCCCGCACTTGCTCTGCGGCGTCGAGTCCGATTGTGTCGGTCAGAGCTTTCGCAGGGTGTTATCGAGGCTCCAAATCCAGAACGTTGTGGGCGTGTCGAAGGAGGAGGTGCCGTAGAGGGCGCGGATGTTGCGGGCGGCGAGTTCGGACAGGGTCGCCGGAGCGATGCCGGGTTCGAGGTGAGGATCGAAGATGAACTCCTCGAAAAAGTTGTGGTGGCCGGGGTGGTAGGTCTGGGCAAGATCGTGACGCAGCACAATGACTTGGGATGCCAGTCCCTCGATCTGCGTTTCGACCCAGGCTTCAAGCGGGGCTGTGTAGCTGGCACTTGGGCCTGTGGGATTCGGGGGCCAGTAGAACCGGGTTTCGACCGTGACGCCTTTCCCGGCGAGTTTGCGTACTTGCAGGAGGCTCCGCGGGCTGACCGTTCGTGCCGGCGCGAGGATGGCCTCGTCACTCGAAGTGGTTCCCGGCCCATCGTAATTGATGACCGGCTGCTGTTGGGTGTAACGGACGCTCAATTGGAGGCGTCCGTCACTGAGAAACACGATCGGACTGCCGCTGGCCGCCACTGGGCGGGGCAGCCAGGTGCGCAACTGAAAGTCGCGTTTGTCCTTGCCCGCCCCGAGAGTCCAGGAGTCGATGGTTTCATCCCCGTCTCTGCGATGCGCAAACTCGGGCAGGTGCGAAAGCAGGCCGTTGAAAGCCGAGACCGCCATCCCATCGAGGATTTCGACATCGACGGCCCGGTAGGTGGTTTCCGCCAGGTTGGCGTCGGTGAGCCGGAGGTTGCCGGTTGTCAGGGTCCAGCGCGACTTGAGGCGGTGGAAGGCGAAGGCGTTGCCGTGCTCACCCTGGTCGAGGACGTAGCGATTGGTCTCGTTCAGCAGCCATGGCGTGAGTGTCGTTGTGTCGGAGGGCCGCGGGAGTTCGCGGATTTGCTTGACCAGCAGTCGGCCCTCGGGCGCGGTTTTCTTGTATTCGAAATCGAGGAGGAATGTGCGGCGCTCAGGGAACTCGGCTTCGTAGGCTCGAGCGGCCTTGTCGAGCAGAATCGTCAGGTCGCGGTACTCCGTTTCCCATGCCAAAACGTGGTCGCCCAATGGCACGAGGCTGGACGACCGCAGCGTCGAGAGGTAGGGGGCGCCGTCGCTCCAGATACTGGCTTCGACTTCCTCGGGCTGGGCGTTGGGTTCGGGGTTGGCGACGGAGAGGGCGCCCAATTGCGTGACGAGCCTGGCGCTGAAGCTGCGGATGTCGGAGGAATCGCCTTTCCAGATTTCTGCGGTGGCAACCCCGTTGGCCAGCTCGAATTCGTCCGGGGTCGAGTGATGGACCAGCACGGCCATGCCGACATCGGGCTCGTCCACGCGGTGTCGCAAGCGTTCGAGGAAGGCGTTTTGGTTGTAGAAGCTCGCGTACACTTTGCGCAAGGCTCGGAACACGCCCCGCTCGCGCGAGTCGTCCGGATCGCACTGGCTCGGGCCGGCGTCGTCGCCGTCGAGTTCATCGGCCAGGCAGCCGCTGTAACTGTCGTAGAGGCCCGCCCCGCTGAACTGCTCGCTGTCCTCGACGTTGGTGGAACTCCGGAAGCGGATTTTCCGGTCCGGCGCGAACCCAGCCGCGTCGAGAAGCGTCAGGATGGCCTGGCGCTGCGCGGGATCGAAGTCGGCGATCTCCGTGAACAGCGTGCGGACCTCGGCCAGCGCGTCCTGGACCGCCGCCATGTTGGGCGGCCATGAGAATCCACCCAGTTTCGCGTCGATCGCGGCGCGCAGGGTGGTGGTGCCCGTTGGCAGGGCTTGGTCGAGGTAGGCATCCCACAGGTCGAACGTCAGGGCCAGCGCGGGCGTGGGCGCGTATGCGGGGATGGCGCGACTCAGCAGGCCGAAATTGGCGGCCTTGCCTCCCACGCGTCCGATGTCGGCCGGGCGCAGTCCTTCGGCGCTGATGTCGATGGTTCCCGAGGCGGTCTTGGGGGTGAGTTCGAGTGCGGGCGGCGTCTTGAGCGCCAGCAACGCGCGGCGCAAATCATCGGGAAGCTGGCCCTCGACACTTGCGATTCGCAGGTCGCAGGCGCCGTAGTTGCTGCGCGCCCGCAACACCACATCCTGTCCGAGCAGGCCCAGCACGCGATCCCGGGAGGCCGCGTCGGCGAAGTGCACACAGGGGATGCCGAACGACTGCGCCAGGAGAGCGACATGCGAATTGGG
>DAOOQY010000572.1:0-3808 GCA_035389025.1 Verrucomicrobiota bacterium | reverse complement strand
CCGCGGCTTCGACGCCCAGTTCATCCATGTTCAGCACGAGGTCGTAATCCTCCGCCGAGTCGACATCCCTTCCGAACGCTTCACGGATGAAATCCGCGCGCTCGGCATCTGTCTGCTCGACTTGCCGCCGCGCTCGCTCGATGGAAATGCGCTCGCGTTCTGCGAACCGGCGAACCCGCACTTCGAGGGGTGCCCTCAGGCGCACACTCACGGCGCACTCGGCAGGCAGGATGTACTTCGCGCCGCGTCCCAGGATGATCACCTCCCCATGATGGCCGAGGGAGAGAATCACCTCCCGAAGATGGTGAAGATACGTCTCGCGGCCAACGCCTTCACCTTCCGCGAGCTTGCGGCAGAATTCACTCCACCCGTGCCGCACCCGCTCGTCCACGCTCGCAATCAACTGGCGGCGCACATGCGCGCTGTGAGCCACTTCGTCGACGATCTCCCGATCGAACACATGCCATCCGACACGCTCGCCGATCAGGCACGCCAGGCTGGTCCCGCCGCTGGCGCATTCGCGGGACACCAGGAGGCAAGGGCCATAGCCCGTGGCCCTCACGCGCACGGGAGGGGGCCGGGGGTACTGGCTACCGAGACGCCGCTTGAGTTCGCACAGGTCGAACTGACGCCCCGCTAAGCGTTCAAAGCTCGTCATAGGCCACCTCGTTGTCCACGGTCCAATCGCCGATCCCAGCACTGCAGATCCCCCTTGACCTGCCAGCAATCGGGTCCACTCGAATCCTTCCCGAAAGGCAGACCGCCAAGCACCACGTCGCTTCCTCGATGTGATCTATCCAGAGCGACATAAACGATGCACCGCCGGGTCACGCGACGGAACTTCTGACGCCGTGTATCGAGACAAAGGACTCTACCACACTCTTGCCGACATACAAGGTGCGCATCGACTGGTTGGCTCAACCGGCCGGCGGGCAAAAGGGTGCTCCCGCACTGGGCCCGTGAACCTGTCCAGAGCACCAAACTTCGCGTGCATGGCCTGCCGCCGGGTGAGGCCTGGCCTGTGCCGCGCCGCGACGCTCTGGGGCGCAGGCAGGACACCCGGCCCACGGCGGCGAAGGCTGGAGCGGTTGCAGTCCGTGGCCCTGAACCCGGCGCTCTGAACGCGGCCAGGACCTATATCCGTTCGCGCCTATCGACCAGACGCAAAGCCATCAGCGCCTATTCCGAGACCTCGAGACCTGGCTCGCCGAGATCACCGGCCTGGACGCCGTGTCGCTCCATCGATGCGGCACCAACTCGAGTTCAAGTTCTGGCCCGCGGTCGGGCGTGTGGACTATGTGTACGGCGATCGCAACCCGGTCTGCACCTGCGTCGGGATGGACGCCCACACAGACGCTTGAATCACAGGCGTGGGCGGCCTAACGCGCATTTCCCCCCAACTCCTGAAGAACGCGGAGCCGATGTCATCGGAGGGTGCCCAGTGCACTGACGGTAAGGAACGATGCGTATTACGGTCAAAGATAATCACAGATTTGTGAATCAGGAGTTGACATTTCAGTTCGGTTTTCCGATGTAGGGGAGATGATGCTTCTCATCAGGCTTTACTTTAGGTTGTGCCTTCTTCAGAAGCCGCTCGTTTGTCTGATCCTTGCGCTTGTTCCGGTCGCCGGACTCTCTGCCCTTCAAGCGCAAGCCTGGCCAGGGCACGGGTCGTTGCCGTTACCTCTGTTGATGGCTCCCTGGGACGCGGCGTTGGTACCTGATGAGGCTGATGAGGCGTTGCTTGCCTTGGTGAGGACTCACGCGAATCGGTGGAGCGCAGCCGCTGCGCCGGGCGGCTCCGCGACTCAACGCCGGGAGGAGCGGGAGGGGTTCGCGGAGGGCCTTGAGAACTACCTGCAGCAGTTTGCGCACAGTCGCGGGGAGTTGGGGCTGCGTCTGACTCTGGGGACCTACTACCAACGGCAGGCGCGCTGGAGCCTGGCGCTTCCCCATCTGGAAATCGCCTGGGCGCTGGCCCAGACCACAGTCTCACCCGATCAGGCCCGGTTTGCCGACCGGGCGCAGGTCGCCCTTGGCTTAGCGCTGCTCGAACTGGGGCGAGGAGCGGCCCTCGATGAATTGCTGCGGCAGAGCCAGAGGCGACCGGCTCGGTCGCCGGGATGGGCGGCCGTGTGGCGAGGGCTGCGGGAGAGTTGGGCGGAAATGCGCGAGGATCCGAGCCTGGGGTCACTGTTGTGCGGCGCGCGCGCCCTGAACAGTCTCGGGATCGCATTGGGCAGCAGCGACCTGTCGGTGTGGGAGGTGCTTCAGGACGCGACGCCGCTGGACGCGCAAGGGTTTACCCTGGGGCGACTCCAACAGATTGGCCAGCGGCACGGCGTTGCCCTGCAAGCCGCGGTGCGGGGGCCCGGTGCTGCGTGGGTGACCCCCGCCGTGGTCCACTGGACGGAAGACCTGTGGCGCACGGTTCTCGCCGTGCAAGGGCCCGGTTTCTGGGTCGATGACCCCACGCGGGGTCGGGTTTGGATGAGCGCCGAGCACCTCGAGCAAGAGGTCTCCGGGTACTGTGTGGTGCGCAGCGGCGCACTACCCCCGGGTTGGCGGGCTGCAACTTCGGCTGAGGCGGCCCAAGTGGTCGGGCGCAGTTACGCTGTGCTTCCCCGTGACGCCGAGGACGAGCAGTGCGAGGGGGGGTGTGCAGATGAGTGCCCGCCCGGCCATGGGGGTTCCGGATTCAGCGGAGGTCCGGGCCGTGGGGGCGCAGAGGCAGGAATGCCATCGGGAGCTGGCTCCGAGCCTATGGGCATTGACGGCAGCATCGATCGGATTCAAGGCTCGTGCGCGTGCACGGCACCCGCCTGCAACTGCCCGACGGGTCTGCCGCGCTGGCGCGTCTCGGAGCCGTTTATCAACATCTGGCTCGAAGATGAGCCCTGGGGCTATCCGGCGCCACGGGGTCCCGCCCCTCGGTTGGGCCTGAGTCACAAGCTTCGGGACCAAGCGGTTGTGGACGGCTACCCGTGGGTGGACCCGTGGGAGCCGCTGTGCACGTGGCAGGACCAGGGCGAGTACCCGCCGATGGGCAGTTCTTTCGGGTTCGGCTGGGCCAGCCGTTGGTTCAGCTACCTGTGCCATTACGAAGAAGGGGATGAGCAGTGGGGAATACCCGACCGGGTCGTGGTCCGGACCGCGGGGCGGGGGTTTATCGATATTTACCTGCTGCCGAGCGAGGAGGCGAGCGATCCGGTGTATTCGAGCCACGCGGTGGTGAAGCGGTTGCGTGACGGCCAGGGCGCGCAGATCGGCTGGGAGGTCGAGTATCCCGGAGGCGAGCGCTACCAGTACACCGAGGCGGCGACGTCAGCCTGGTTGGGAACGCGCTACTTTCTGACGCAGTATCTGGACCGGGCCGGGCAGGCTCTGCAATTCGAGTACGATGAGCTTCAAACCACCTGCGAACAATACTACACGCAGACCATTGTCCGCTGGTCCGGGCTGCGGGACGCGGTCGGCTCGCTCAGCACTCTGGCCTACACCAACCTCACCTACCCCACCCTCATCACCAGCATCACCGATCCCGACGGGCGGGTCGCCCGCTTCGCGTACGACGGGGACGGTTACCTGACCAACATCACCGATGTCGCCGGCATCGAGGCAGGGTTCGAGTACGCGGAGGTCGATCCGACTTTCCCGCGCATGCTCTGGCGCATGTCCACGCCTTACGGCCAAACGTCCTTCCACGTCACCGACAAGGCTCTGGACGACACACTCCAGTACACGCGGGGGCTGGCGGTGGTCGTGCCCGAAGGGCGCCGGATGGTGGCGCTGTACAGCAAGGACACTC
>DAOOQY010000571.1:0-3825 GCA_035389025.1 Verrucomicrobiota bacterium | reverse complement strand
CGCCCCGCACCTGCTGCTCGGCTTTCCGACGCGGTACGTCGAGCGGTCATGGGCGCCGTCCATGGAGACCCTGCCCGATCCGGAACATCGCCGGGGGCGCATGACGTTCCACCCGCGCTACGGGACGGCGATCACCGACGGCCTTTTCATGAGCAGCCGCGACGGTCACACGTTCCGCCGTTTTGATGAGGCGTTCCTGCGTCCCGGTCCCGAGCGCCGGGGCAACTGGGTCTACGGCGACTGTTACCAGAGCCTGGGCCTGATCGAGATGCCGGCCCCAGACTCCACAGCCCCGCCTGAACTGGCATTCTATGTGGGCGAAAACCACTGGATCGGCCCCAAGCAACTCCGCCGTCATACGCTGCGCATCGACGGCTTCGCTTCGCTTTCCGCCCGAATTCACGGGGAGTTCCTGACCAAGACCCTGACTTTCAGCGGCAAGGAACTGGTCCTGAATTTCTCCACCTCCGCCGCGGGGCATATTCGCGTCGAACTGCAGGATTCCGCTGGCCATCCAATTCCCGGCTTCAGCCTGGATGAGAGCGATGAGATCTTTGGCGATACGCTCGAACGGGTGGTCACCTGGCGCAATCAATCGGACGTCAGCGCCCTGGCGGGTCGGCCAATCCGCCTCCGTGTGGCCATGCGCGACGCCGACATCTACTCTTTGATATTCCGTCCGTAGGACTGACTCCTCAACTATTTAGATGCGACCCCCTTGTCATTCCCAGCGCCAGCACTAAGAGGTTCGATTTCATGGCGTGGTCCATCCTACTGGTCGTGGTTCAATGGCGTAAACGGTGCAAACGGGTACTTCCGCCCGGATCGGGATTTTGGACATCCAGGCGCATCCGGACGGGCGTGCGCACCGCCAGATCCATGGCCGTGCCGTGGTCTTTGGCTTGATCATCCTGGGTGGGATGTGGCGCTGAAACGGAAGCCGGTCCGGTGAGTGCTCGGCGAACAGTTGCGGATTTCCAGGCGCTGCGGCGGCGAGCTTTACGCCCAAGCCTGGAACGTGATAAACTGCCACCCGTGCAAGCGGCACTCGCCGAACCCGAAATCGCGACGCGCACGGGCCAGCCCGTCGCCGAGAAATGACCCTCCAGGATTGCGAGGCGCTGGCGGGTGCTCGATGTGCGGTCCGCACTTTTGCTCGATGAAGATCACCGAAGACGTCCGCAAAGACGCCGCCGAACACGGCGTGAGCGAGGAAGGAGCGCTGAAGAAGGGCATGGAAGAAGAAACCCGCGACCTCGCCGGGAAAGGTGGCGCGCTTTACGCGAGGGGGTGAAGCTGCGCACTTTGAGAGGCAATGCAAAATGAGCGAGTCCGCCACAGCGCAAGGCGAAGAGCAGGACCTTGCGAACCTGAAGCAAAGGGATCTACGCGAGGTATTGCCTGCGTTTCGCGCGTCTGCTTCGCCAAAATTCTCCGACGACGAGGCCTATTGCGCTTTGTCGGCAGAACTGGAATCAGCAGCCCACGCGACGATGGCGGGTGCATGTGTTTTCGTTTTGGCAGATTTGGGCCGAGCAGACCTGCTGGAGCAGGCCATCACCACTGGCTTCGCAAGTCGAATGATGCCGGAGACAGCAAGGGCACGCTGGAACTCGCGCTGTTGCTGGTCGAGGAGCCTGAGCTAGCCAACGCAGAAGGCGAGGGCGAACAAATGCTCAGGCACTTGGCCCAAACGGACATTGAGGCTCGTTACGAACTCGGGGTGCGTCTTCGCAAAGGGGAGAACCTCCCAAAGAATGAAGCTGCGGGTTTTGAACTTCTTCTTTCGGCGGCGGAGTCTGGACACACTGCCGCCCTGTTCGACGTGAACCCGATGCTCTGTGGGCAGCCTGATGTCGGCCCACCACCGCACATCGTTCTTCCGTCGTGGGCGAAGCCGTATCAGCACCGTTTGGAGGGGCTGTTTCCAAACAACCCGATTGAGCTGCGGTGAGCACGTGAAGACCCTAGGCCGCCAAAAGCTGGAGGTCGTCAACCAGACGCGGAGCAATCCCGCGTTGCGTGACTGGCGCGGTCAGTCCACGCCGGAGTGTGTCGCTTAGCCATGCCAGCCAGACCGCCCAGCATCTACGTCATCGCCGGGTGCAACGGCGCGGGCAAGACCACGTTCGCGATGGAGTTTCTGCCCAAGGAGGTGAAGTGCCTCCGCTTTCTCAACGCGGATGAAATCGCACGCGGGCTTTCCCCGCTCAAGCCCAGCGCTGGAGCGGTGCGGGCCGCTCGGCTGTTGCTCACCGAGGTGGACGAATGCCTGCGCTGTCGTGAGACGTTCGCCCTTGAAACCACCTTGAGTGGCAAGACCTACATCCGCCTGTTCCGTCGCGCCCGGGAACTGGGCTACGAGATTGAGTTGCACTACCTCTGGCTCTCCAGCCCCGCCCAGGCCATCGCCCGCGTGCGTCTGCGGGTGAGGCAGGGCGGCCATCACGTTCCTGCGGCGGATATTCGCCGTCGGTTCAAGCGCAGCCTCCTCCATCTGCTCGACGATTATCTGCCGTTGGCGACGCGCTGGGCGGTGTGGGACAGCCGCAGCCTTCCCGCCAAACGGCTCAGCATCTCGTCGGCCCATGATATTGATGACTTGAGAAAAGCAATTTGGCCATGAAGACAAACAGACAGGCTCGAAAATCCAACAAGACTCCACCTTTTGTGCTTCGGGCCGAGCGCGCCCTGCGGCGTGCCGCCAAGAACGTCAAGGCCCAGAACCGCGCGCTGAAGCTGCCGCTGGTTGTCTGGCAGGATGGCAAGGTCGTGGAGAAACCGGCATGACGCACGCGGGCAACAGCCGCGCGCGACCTGCGCACGGAACGCGGTTCGGACGCCTCTCGCGGCAACCGTGATCGTGAGGGCGGCGGCGATCACCGCTCAATGACCTCGCCGCCGGGGGCACAAGCCCGCTCTCAGACAGACATTTCAAGGGCCGGGATGTCACGGAGTCAGCATGACCTGCCGTCCGAGCACTCCGGCCAGACTACTGCCCTATCGAGCTCCGCGCACAATCCGATCGCGGGCTATCCTTGAAGGGAGAGGCCCGCGCTTCTCACGAAACCACTTCGACGACCCCCAACACGTTGATGCCGTATTGGCCCCGCACGTCGGTCCACCAGGGCGCATCGCGGTTGGCCACGCGCACGGCGTAGCGAGGATCGCGCCGCAACGATTCGGCGGCATCCGGGAGCCACAAACCGACTTGCTGCCAGCCCGTTGGGATGCCCGCCGGCAGCGTGCCGCGCCAGGCGATGCGATGGACGATCGGCTTGAATTCGCCATCGCCAGGACGGAACGGCTGCCACTGTCGCGGATCGGCGTCAGACACGGACAACTCGGTCACCTTCCCGGTGCGGTCCGTCAGCGCGACGCAGACCGGGCGGGGATTGTGCAGCGTCGAGAAACCGCGGTTGATCAGTTCGATCTCCACTTGGAACGGCGCGCCCATCTTCACCTTCTCGGAGAGGCGCGCGCTCTGCAGCTCCAGCCGGTAGCCGAGATGATCCTGGATGTACTCGAACTGCGTGCGCATCGCCGGTTGGCCGAAGCCGTCCTCGAACCACCCGTCACCGATGGGGAGGGTGCCCTGCCGCAACGACTCCGGCGCGACGGCCGTGCTCAACCAATGGTCAATCGAGTACGGCTTGCCTTCCCGCTCCGAATAGCTGTGTGCCAGGCTGAAGCTGCTGTAGTGGTGCAGGAGGGCCAGCGAGTACTCGCCGATGTTCTCATCCTCTTTCGGAGGCGGCAGCCAGTCCGAGAAGTTGAAGTGTACAGAGAAGGGGTCGAGCTGGATCTGTCCGGAAAGCTTGATGT
>DAOOQY010000570.1:0-3839 GCA_035389025.1 Verrucomicrobiota bacterium | reverse complement strand
TCCAGATGGCGATGCCTGCGAGGCCGTTGGGGGCAGTCGCGCCTGCCAGCAGGTAGAGCAGGAAACGGCAGAAGCCGAGCAGCAGGGGGGACAGCTCGGTCGCCTTGTGAATGAGATTGTAGGCAAAAACGGCGACCGCAAGCATGAGCGCGAGCGTCAGACCGACGCGCGCGCCCAGCACAAGGATGGCGCCCCCGGCGATCAACCAGAGAATGCCGAGCTGGCCCACGACATCGCGGGCGACGAGTCCGGCCGGGATCGGCCGGTTGGAGCGCTGTTGGAGATCGAAGTCGACATCGAAGAAGTCGTTGAGGAAAGTCCCGCCCAGGTAAAGACAACTCGCGCCCAGGCTGCACCAGAACAAACGCGCCGGCGAGTGGGTGTCGCCACCGCTCAGGAGCCAGCCCGCCAGGCAGTTCGACCAGACAGTCGGCAGGCCGGGCAACCGCGCCAGGCTCAGGAACGTCCGCCCTTTCGGCCAGGTGTGAGGCATCTGTGTCGTTCTCGGGGTCGAACGGTCGGATTGCCCGTCCCGAGCGGCGGATAGCAAAACAGGACTCGGGAGAAATGCAATCCCCAGCGAGGGGCGCCTCAAACCATTGGGATGGAGGAGTGCAGCACACTGTTCCCCTGGCAAAACGCCTTCAGGACTGGCAGGATGCTCGAGGACCGCTCTCCGGGCGGGTCTTGCCAGAGCCCGGATGTGGAACTCCGCGGGGCTTTATGGAACATCCGGGCCAAGGATGCGGAAACTTTAGGCCCAGCGCGGTGATCAAAGAGTGTTATTTGTATGCCGCAGTTTACTTACAAGGCGCGCCGGCGGTCGGGCGAACTGGTCCAGGACGTGGTCGAGGCGAACGATCGGCCCAGTGCCCTGGTCCAGATCGAGCGTCTGGGCTTGTTCCCGGTCATGGTCGAGTCGGCGCGGGGGGGCGGGGCGGGGCGGGCCGAGCGAACGGCGGGCCGGGTGCGTCCATCGGCGGGGCTGCTGCCGCCGGCGTTGCGGGAGTTGTTGCAGCGGAAGCGGCGTCCGAAGCTGCAGGAATTGGCGACATTCACGCAGCAATTGACCAACCTGCTTCGGGCCGGCATGCCCCTGGCGTCGGCATTGAACAGCATGAGCTACCTGGGCACCAAAGGAATCCCGCCTGAGGTCAGCCGGCAACTCAAGCAGGACGTGATGGAAGGCAAGGGCCTTTCCGACGGCATGGCCAAGCAGCCCGTCATCTTCTCGGACCTCTACGTCAACATGGTCCGCGCCGGCGAGCAGAGCGGCGCGCTGGGCGATGTGCTGCAGCGCATGGCCACGCATTTCGAGCGCTTCGCCGAGGTCCAGCACAAGTTCACATCCGCCCTCATCTACCCGGCGGTCGTGTGCTGCGTGGGGGTGCTGATCATGATCTTTTTCATGACCTTCATGCTGCCCCGCTTCATGACCATCTTCGACGGCATGAAGATGGAGTTGCCGGCGGCGACGAAGTTCCTGGTCGGTCTGAGCCATTTCTTCTCCGGGTATTGGTGGACGATTCCCCTGGTGGGGGCGGCGCTGCTCATCATTTACAACCGCTACAAGGCGACCGATGCGGGCCGGCGGGCGATTGACCGACTCAAGATGAACGCGCCGGTTTTCGGGAAAGTGGTTCGCCTCAATCTGTTTGGCCAGTTCGCGCGGACCCTGGGCACGCTTTTGCAGAATGGGGTGCCGGTGCTGACGGCCCTGAAGATCACCGAGCAGGTCATGCCCAACCGCATGGTGCGTGAAGCCATCGCCCACACCCGCGAAGAGGTCACCGACGGCAAGACCATCGCGCAGCCGCTGGCGCGCAGCAAACTGTTTCCCCAGTTGATGATCGATTTGATCCGGATTGGCGAGGAGACAGGCGATGTGCCGGGCGCGCTCAACAACGTGGCCCAGACGTACGAAAACGAGTTGAGCATCGCCCTGCGCGTCATGACGAATCTCATCGAGCCGGCGATGATCATCGTCATGGCCCTGGGCGTCGGCTTCCTGCTGTTCAGCGTCCTTTCCGCCATGTTCGCGATCACCGCCAATATCGCCCGCTGATGAACGCTGCCGGAACAAACGCGCGGACGAAGGGATTCACCCTCTTCGAAATCCTGGTCGTCCTCGCCATCCTCAGCATCGTCGCCACCATCAGCGTCCCGTCCATTCTCCAGGCAGCCAAGAAAAGCCCGATGCGCCAGGCGATGAGCGACCTCGAAGAGGCGTGCCGAAACGCCCGCATGCTGGCGATCCTGCAGGGCGAGCCGATGGAAATCGTGATTCGCGCCGGGGAAGGCTCCTTCACCGTGTCCCGCGCGTTCTCGGCCCCGCCGCCAACGGCCGAATCGGGCGCCATCGAAGGCAATGCGTATGCTCCGGTCGAGCCCCAGCCGGCCCGGGCCGCGCCCCCCGAGGTCGAGCCGTTCCGGGCCCGAATCCCGGCGAGCGTGGCCTTCAAGAAGCTCCTGGTGAATCTCCAGGACATGATGGACGCCCCGGAAGCGCGTGTCCGGTTCTACCCCAACGGAACCTGCGACGCATTCACGGCGCACTTGCTCTCCGAACAGAACGAGGAGCGCAGTCTCACGCTCGAAATCACCACCGGCCGCGAAATCGTCGAGGTGTTCCGATGACACGTCTGCCTTCACCGCCCAGGGCGCCGTCGGCTCCCGATCCCCAGACGCGATCCGCCCTGGGCGCCGCAGGATTGTCCGGACGCGGATTCACGCTGCTCGAAGTGATGATCGCGATGGCGATCTTTTTCGGCGCGATTTTCGCCATTTTGGATTTGGTGACCCAGAACCTGCGCATCGCGCGGGGATTGAGCCTGGGGGAGATCGATTTCAGTTCGGTGGCGTCGGAGCTTTCACTGACCAACCGGCTCGAGGAAGGGACGATGTCGGGCGACTTTGGGGACTCGAAACCGGGGGCCTCCTGGATTGCGGAGACGATGCTCTATGCGTCCAACGGCTTGTTCCAGGTCGACATCACGGTGGATTGGCCGGAGAACGGCCTGGTGAAGCAGCGCACGGCGAGCATTCTCCTGTACCGGCCGGCGTCGCGCAACGTGCGGGGGGGACGATGACGACCAGGGGGGCAAACCGGG
Organism: Verrucomicrobiota bacterium; assembly: GCA_035389025.1. Lineage (GTDB taxonomy): Bacteria > Verrucomicrobiota > Verrucomicrobiia > Limisphaerales > J093 > MWFF01. Next base: position 729 of record DAOOQY010000570.1, on the reverse strand, counting down.
GGTTCACCCTGCTCGAGATCATGCTGGCCGTGGTGATTTTTGGCATGGTCGTCACGGCCATCTACTCGAGTTGGTCGGCCATTCTCCGGGCCTCGAGGGCGGGGCGCGACGCGTCGGAGGACATGCAGCGCAGCCGCATCGCCGCCCGCACGATCGAGGACGCCCTGGTGTCCACCGTCATGTTCACCAGCAACCCGGGGTTGTATTCCTTTCTGGCGGACACCAGCGGCGATTTTGCCGCCCTCAGCTTCGTGTCCCGGCTGCCGCCCTCCTTCCCGGGCAGCGGCTATTTTGGCGATCAGGTCGTGCGGCGCGTCGAGTTCACCGCCGAGCCTTCGCCGAGCGGCGATCTGCAGTTGCTGCTGCGCCAGATGCCCATTCTCCAGACCAACGTGTTCGATCCCGACGAGCACACGATCGTTCTGGCGCGCGATCTCAGCGCCTTCATGATCGAGTTCTGCTATCAGCGCGGCAATTCCTACGAATGGGTCGAGGAGTGGCACTTGACCAACCAACTGCCCAAGCTCGTGCGCTTCGCCCTGGCCTTCGGAAAGTCGCCCAACGGCACCGGCAAACCCAAGAGCGTTACGGTGCGCGCCGTGAGCCTGCCCTCCGCCGCGGTGCCGCGCGATTCGCAAGGCGCCGCCGGCCCCGGAACATCCGCGCCGCCACAGGACGGACCCGTGAACCAACCCCCCAATGACCAGGCGCAGCGCCAGAACATCGACC
>DAOOQY010000569.1:0-3841 GCA_035389025.1 Verrucomicrobiota bacterium | reverse complement strand
CGGGAGGTAGCACCGCGCATCGTGGATGCCCTGCAGGGCCGCGGCCGTTCCGGCCCGGTGTTTGCCGGCAGCGAGACGCAGGGCGACAAGGTGATCCTGCGCTTCACAGAGACGCGTGGCGGACTCAAGGCCAAAGGCGGCGAGTTGCGCGGCTTTGCCATCGCCTGGTCGATGTTTCGCTGGGTCTGGGCGGATGCGCGCATCGAGGGCGACACCGTCATCGTCTCCGCGCCCGGCCTGTCGAAGCCGGATGGCGTGCGCTATGCCTACGAGGACCTGCCCTCGCGAGGCGCCACGCTCACGGATGCCGAAGGCGCTCCCGCCGCGCCGTTTCGCACCGACACGCATCTCTCCGTCACCGGGTTGAATCTCGATCCGGGCGCGGAAGTGCTGCGTTACAACCCGCGAGCGGACCTCGGCATCGAGGACCCGCGGCTGCCGCGCGTGTTGATCATCGGCGACTCGATCTCCGGCCACTATCTGCCTGGCGTGCGCAGCCGCATGCAGGGCATAGCGAACGTCATCGGTGAATCGAGCATGACCAAAGGCACCTGGGCCAGCATGGGGCCGCGTTTCTACCGTACCGACACCGCGACGAAAGGCGACGACCTGAAGCGCTTCCTCGCCGAGCGCGGACCGTTCGACATCGTGCACTTCAACATCGGCATTCACATGTTCTCCGGCGCCCAGCCGGGCGATGAACAGCCCTACGCCGAGAAGCTGCGGCAGGTGGTGGCGACCATCCGCGAGTCGGGCGCGGTGTGCCTGTTCGCCAATTCCACGGGCACCGTGGCGGACAACACTATTCCCCGCTCGCCGCGTTACCTGACGAACTGCCGCGCCTTCAACGCCGCCGCCGAGGCCGTCATGAAGGAGCTGAACGTGCCCGTGACCGACATCCACGGCCTCATTCAGCCGCGCATCAAGGAACTCATCAGCGCCGACCTCATCCACACCAACAAGGAGGCCGACGAAATGATGGCGGACCTGATCGCGAAACGGCTGAGCGAAACGCTCGCCCCCATGAAACGCTGAGGTTTGCGAGACCTCATTCGCGCCAAACGTCCCGCCGCTCACCAACTTCCGGCCGCGGCTGCGCGTAGGTTCCAGGTCATGTGATGACGTTTCAAGACCGCTCCACCCGCTTGTCAGGGGAATACCGATGCTTCCGAACGAATCCGATGGCCGGTCGCGAGTCCCATCATGATACTCAGGTGTGCCCCGACCGACGCGAGGAACGCCACCGCGTCATACTGCATCAATGTGTCGGACCGAAGCTGGTTGCGATCGTCGCGTGCGCGCTCATGGAACGCCCACCTTCGCGCGCTACGTCCAAGCCCCCAGGTCTCAAAGACTGCCTGATCGTGGGCACTTCGTGACTGTTCAAAGTGATGGTGCTTTTGGTTCTCAGCAACGGTCGTAGTTACTTCTTTTTGCGCTTCGCCGATTTCTTCTTCGTTCTCGCCTTTGTTTTTGCCTGAGTTTGCTCGTCTTGTTGAGCCGCCCTCAGCATCTCAAGAATCTGCACACATCATCGCGTTGGAGAACAAAACCCTCTGGTTTATTCTGTTCGGTGAGTCTATTGAGTTCGATGCAAAGTGTTTCGGTTTCGAGGCCGGGCGGCGGTGAATGCGGGAGTTCCGTTTTGAAGGCCTGGGCAAACTTCGCGAGGAACCCGCGCCCCTCCTTGCAAATACTCGCCTTTCGGATTTTCGCTGGTCGTTTTGACCCGCAGATGATCTTGAGTACAACTCCTGGGCATCCGAATTGTCTGATTAACTCAAGGCCACCGGAAACGCTTAGCGATGCCTCAATGTTCACGCCCTCATCTGCTGAGTCGCCGTAATTGTTGATGACGTGGGCGGTTTGGCCTCCTGATTGGTTCGCGGTAGAGATGATCGAACCGTGTATTTCGCTTCATCGTCGGCGATAATCTTGTGGTGAGAACCACAAAGGAGAATCAAATTCTCGAATCCTTGCCGTTCGGCATCCGGTTGATCCTCGTCGAAGCGAGCCGAACCACGCTTTTCCCCTTTGATGTGGCAGATTTGGCCAACCACTGACGAACTGGTTTTGTCGACCATTGGAGTCATGCACCGAGGGAACGCGCATTGGTTCTGTGATACCGCAAACAAACGCTTCACGGTCCGCAAAGATGGCGCAGTTAGAGACTTGGGTTTCTGTTCGGCGGTCTGCGGCCCTGTCCGCCGTTTGGGACAGGACTTCTTCTTGGTAGATCGACTAGCTGGCTTGTTCGGTCTTTTGCTTTTCGCCACGTGCTATTCCTCCTTTTTTCATTAGACCGAAGCCGTGACCGTCATGGAAGAGCAATCATCGCGCGCTGCGGACGCTGCATCGGTCACATGGACCCAAGCAGGAAACGGGAGGTGCCAAAAACGTACAGGTCGCGCCCACCTGAGCCACAAACTGCAGCTCGAGATTGAATATGCCAAAATTCGTCGGGGTAGTACTGGGCACATCGGGATTCCGCAAGACGGAACGGTCTTCTTCCGCCAGCGCAAACGAGGGCGCGGGGCCAGCACCTGGATCTGTCCCGCTTGTTCCTACGGGAAACACAACCGGCAGGCATGATTTGTTGCGTGGCGGGCGCGCACCGCCGACAACCCGATCGGGGGCGGGGAAAGCCAGCAGGGCGACCAGAACGTGGGTTTGTTCACGAACGTCAGCTCCCACGGTTCCTCGGGCGCCGCCGGGCTGTCCGGGGCGCGGGCGCCACGCTTATGCTGGGAACTCGATTTCGAGCCGTTGTTCTGCCCGGTCGCGCCGCCGACATTCGGGGCCTGATTTTCGGAATCCCGGCCACGGGGAGTTGCTCGCCGATAGCGTGGCAGAGAAACTGAGTCATGCCGGTCGCCGATTCGTTGGAGTTCACGCTTCAGCGTGTTCCCTTCTGCGGATCTCGCCCGCCGCGGGCACGCTGAAGCGTGAACTCCAACCTCGCGACCTCCGTTGTGTTCACCAAGATCAGACATTTACAAGGGCACCACCATGAAGCCCACCCTCATACTCCTCGCCACCCTGCTGCTTGCGCCGCTGACCACGCTTCACGCTGCCGAGCCGCCGATGGCTCCGCCTGCCAAACTGCCCACCACACCGGCGGAAGTCGCGGACCTGATCAGAACCGCGGACGAGGCCCGGCTGTGGCATGAGCAACTGGGCCAACGCCGCCGCCAGGCAGGGGACGAGCGCAACCTCGCGGTGAATGCGCTGCGCAATGGCCCATTCAAGAAGGCGGGCGGCTGGGATGATCCAGCTCACAAGGCGCTGATGGCGAAAGTGGCGGACTTCGATGCGCAGATGCGGGCCAAACGCGATGCCGCCGCGGCAGCGGACAAGGCCGGCGATCCGGATGAGAAGGCGGCGCTGGAGATCGAGGGGCAGAGATTGCGCACCGCCAAGGATGCGGCACAGGCGGAGGCGGATGCGCTGGTGATCCGCCGTTGCCTTGCGCTGCCGGACGCGAAAGAGGCGGCGGAGCAGGCGTAGATACTCACGCAGCGGGCAAAGGAGGCGGATGAGGCCGTGCTGCCCTATTGGGACAACGTGCGCTCGCACTGGCAGAGTCTCGCGGCTGCATATCAGCAGAAGGCGCAGGGCGTGGACTACAAGAAGACGCGCAGCATCAAGCTCCCGCCGCCTGCCGATGCGGAGCGGCGGCGTGCGGAATTTGCGAAGCGCAATGACGCTCCGGAAATCGAGCGGCTCGCGCATCGGCTGTTCAACGCGCTCGATGAGAAAGCGAGGGGCGTAGACAAGGCGTTTGCGCTGTATCGCGAGAAGAAGTTCGCCGCGGCGCTGGATGCCTTCCGCGATCACTTCC
>DAOOQY010000568.1:0-3843 GCA_035389025.1 Verrucomicrobiota bacterium | reverse complement strand
CTGGGCGTGCGCGATCGGGCCATGCTCGAACTGTGCTACTCCCGAGGCCTGCGCCGCTCCGAACTCTACTGCCTGGAACTGACCGACCTGAACCCCAAGCGGCGCACGCTGACCATCCGCCGGGGCAAGGGCAAGAAAGACCGCGTCGTGCCCGTCGGCGCGCGCACCGTCGCGTGGCTCGAACGCTACTTGCGCGAAGTGCGCCCGCGCCTCTCTCTCGACACGCGCACGCCGGCGTTGTTCCTCACCGGCTACGGCGACGCCTTCAACCCCGACGTGGTGTCTCGCATGACGGCGGATTGGATGAAGGCGGCGGGCCTCAAAGGCAGTTGCCATTTGCTGCGGCACACCTGCGCCACGCACATGCTCGAAGGCGGGGCGGACACCCGCTATATCCAACAGTTGCTCGAACACGAGAAGCTGGCGACCACGGCGATTTACACCGAAGTCACCATCCGCCAGTTGCAGGAAGTCCACGCGCGTTGTCATCCGTCGGCGACGCTGCCGATCCCGCACAATCCGCAAAAACAGGCTTTCGTTCCCCCGCCGAAAGAGTAGGCTTTTGCGCGTGATGGAGAGCGCGCAAAGTTGCATTTCTCCTTTATGTGCGCAAGGCTATCGGCAGCCCGACTCGACTACTTGGGGGTAAAGATCATTACACTTCCGGTCAAGCTTTGCCATGGTTCTTGGAAGCACTATTGGCATTCCTACTTCGACACCGATGGGAAGATCTTCGGCTTCCAGGCTAGCCTGAGACAATGACCGTCATCAGTCAGGGCCTCGATGACCTCGGCCCTCCGAAAGGGGGAGGGCCATGGAAAACGACGATGAGCGTGTCCCGGTCAGTCGAACGGAGCGGGCAGGGAGACGCCGACGCGATACAAATCAAAACCGGTTCGATTCGTGTCCTCGAGGATCAGCAGGCCGCCATTCCCATACACACCCGATTGAACCGTCTCCCACAGACCCGATCGAGGGTCCTTGGACTTCTCCAGCCGATAGACCCGCAAGGGCGAGGACAGAACGGCGAGGGCGGGCGAGTCAGCCAAAGTGGACAACACGATCGTAAAATCGTCGGGCACGGTCGGGTCGGAACCGACAATGTACTCCTCCCCGTCCGTCAGGCGATCGCCGTCCGAGTTCTGGGAGGGATCCGCGCCGCTCGTGCTGCCAAAGAACTTCTCTTCCCACCAATTGGGCAGTCCATCGCCGTCAGCGTCAGGCGCTGGCTGCACCGAAATCACGGTGCTGGCGGGCTGGGCCGCAATGGCGGGATCGGACGGACTCGAGACGACGACGGTGTTGGTCATTGCGCCTTCACGAGCCGGGATCACGGTAACCTCGATGGTCGCCGTGCCGCCGTTGGGGATGGCGCCCAGTTCGCACGTGACGATTCCGTTGACCACGGAGCACTGGCCCTGGCTGGCCGCAGCGGACACGAACGCCAGTCCGGCCGGGAGGGTGTCTCGAGCGATCACGTCTGCGGCCGTTCCCGGGCCGTTATTCGAGATCACGATCGAATACGCACACTCGTGCTCCCGAAACGCCTCCGAAGACACCGGACGCTTTTCCAGGGCCAGGGATGCGCCCGGGCCGATCTTGAATAACACGATCTGGTCGAACGTGCCCGTTGCGGCGGGCTGGTACGATCCGGGCGTCGTGGGGAAAGTGTCCCCTGCGCTCGCCAGACCCACAATGTCGCCGCTTGGGGTCACAGCAATGCCGACGCCCGTATCGATGCCAACTTCGCCAAGATAGGTTGAGAACAGCAAGCCGCCCGGGCCGAGGATCGAGGGGTCCAACTCCGCGATGAATAGGTCCGGAGAACAGCCCCAGCCCAGAACACCGCACGGTCCGCTGAAACCGCTCTGGACAGGGGCGGCTGTCGGAAAACTCGTCGAAATCGTCGTGCCGATCACGTACACTTTGCCGTCCGCCTTCGAGACCCGCAACGCGCGCGCCTCGTCGCCTCCCGACCCGCCCAAATACGTCGAGTACAAGGTCTGGCCCGCCGGACTGAGCTTCTGGACGAACGCCTCGCCCACGATCATTGAGAAAGCGGTATCGTAACCGCCATAGGTTGTCTGAAACGCGTTCGCCGTCAGGGGAAAATCGCTCGCCGAGGTCGTGCCTCCGCACAAATAGAGGTTGCCCGATCGATCGAGGTCAAGATGCGAGTACCCGGACGACCCGGTGCCGCGGGGAAAATGGAACCGGGAGAAGACCAGCGACGCTTCGCCGGCGGCCAAGGTGTTGAATTTCGCCAGGTAAGAACCAGGGACGGCAGCCGAGGCCGGGATGGGCGAGTTCTTGGCCGGAAAATCGGTCGAATCCGTGGTGCCGATGAGATAGGCATTGCCCCCGTCATCGACGGCCAGGGTGGACGCGTAATCCCTCTGCGATCCGCCGAGGAACGAGGAGTAGAGAATCGCCGAGCCCTGGGGATTGAGCTTGAAGAGAGCCACCTCTTCTCTGCCTTTCGTGGCGTTCTGATACGCATTCACCATGGGCAGCGTCGTGTTGCCTGGGAGTGCGGCCAACACGTAGATGTTGCCGGCGGCATCGACGGCCACGTCTTGGCCACGTTCGTTGATCGGCCCGTCGATCAAGGCGGCGAACGCGAGCTGACCGCGGGTGTCCAGTTTAAGCACGCCGATGCCGCCGTACTCGTTTGTCGTGCCGACGCCGAGGGATCCCGGAGTCACGGGGTAATCGGCGTCCGTGACGTAGCCGGCCATGACCGGTTCGCCGTCCGGGGTTAAAGCAAGCCCCGCCCACCACCCATACTCCGCGTAACCCACGTATGTCGAATAGAGCAGGCGCTCGCCCTGGGCATCGAATCGGGCCAGAAAATGCATGCAACTGGCCGTTGTCCGATTGGTCTGCCATCCATCCGCGGTGATCGGGAAATCCGAAGACCACGTTTGGCCCAACACAAAGATGCTGCCATCGGGCGCGACTTCCAGTCGGTGGGCACGGTCGATCCCGCTGGCCGAGAAGAACGTGCTGAACTCCAACACGGGATCGATGACCAATGCCTGGCCCACGTCGCGATCAGGCACGGCAAAGCCTACGCAGTCCGGCCCGAGCAGCGCGTAATCGCCCTTCAGTTCTTGCCTTCGACCGCCGCTTTCCTGGTAAACCCGCGGCGGCTTCAGACGCACGGTGCCGACGGGTGTCGGCATAGCCAATGTGCCGCCCTCCTCGAGGCGCAGCGCATCCGTCCCGTCAAACCGGAGCCGGATCAGACCCGGATCGGCGCCGGGGGCGAGCGCAAAGTCAAACTCCAACTCGTGCGGATTGCCGTAGTAGATCAAGTCAATCCCCGGATACACCTCGCGGTATCTCACCTTCTCGTAGGTCGGAACCCCGACCTGCGAGTGGCCAGGATGCGCGCCCAAAAAGAAATTCGCATAACCCGGCAAAGGGTTTTCTCCGGTAGCCTCGGGCGCCGTAGCGGCATCGAGCAGATGCATCCGCACGACGTACACTGAATGATGCGGAACACGATGAGCGTCTTCACCGGGACTGAAGACGCCTTGCCTCTGTCCCTTGGGCCCGGCAAGGACGATGTCGGACCGCGGGCCGGCCAGGCGCACAGCCCCGCCAGGCGCTTGGGCGATGAAGTCCACTCCCGGCGCCGCCTGGCCCACGTTTGGCGTAAAACCCCAAGTGCCAACCCCCCATGGCGAACGCGTCATCGCGCGCGGCGCCGGGCAGCTCGGAGGCGGCTCGGCCAGCGCTGCTGGCCCGATTTCCGCACATCCGAGAACTGCGGCGATGGCGCCAAGCGCCAGGACCGAGAGCCAGCGCCTGCGGACTGTTTGGTCTCGATCGGCACCC
>DAOOQY010000567.1:0-3845 GCA_035389025.1 Verrucomicrobiota bacterium | reverse complement strand
CGAGCCCCAGCCCGGCACCGCCGCCACCGCCGCCCCCGTGTCGTGTGAGCACGAAGCGACCACCTCGATCCCCGTCAGCCCGGTCCGGCGCGCCAGATCCGCCCGCAAAGGCCCCAGACGCGTCCCCGAGCGGACGATCGGAGGGAAGATGCCCGCCGGCAATCCAAGCCGCGCGATCAGCTTGCGAGACCAATCCTTTGCGCGCGGGTCGTAAAGCTGCGTCGTGCTGGCGAGCGATTCCTCGAACCGGGCCACGCCCGAAAGCCACTGGTTGAACCCGTCCCCAATGCCCAGTATCATCCGCGCCCGCTCGAGGCGCTCAGGCGATTCCGCCGCAAGCTGAAAAATCGTGTTGAATTGCAGGAACTGCAGACCGGTCTCGGCGAAGAGTTCCGGCCAGCTCACCTTGCCGTAGACGTTCTTCACCCCGACCGGACACCGCGCATCCCGGTAGTGAAACGTCGGCTCAATGATCGCACCCGACGCGTCGTAGAGAAGATAGTCCACACCCCACGAGTCGGCGCTGATGCTGGCGATGGGCGCCCCGCGGCGCCCGGCGATCCCGAGCCCGGTCTCGAGTTCGCCGAACAGGCGGGGAATGTCCCAATGCAGGGACTTGCCGGCCGTGACCGGGCCGTTCTTGAACCGATGCAGTTCCTCGAGCGTCAGCGTCCCGTTGTCCAGCGTGCCCAGCATCAGGCGCCCGCTCTCGGCGCCCAGATCGCAGGCCAGATAATGTGTTCTCATGCGGCTCAAGACCTGCATTTGATCCTCCGCCTCCCTTCCCTTCAAGCCGGAACTCTTGCCCGATTCCCTTTCCGGGCGCGGTTGTGCCACAGCCCGGACAATCCGATCACGCGCAGCGTTGTGCCGCTCTCTGTCACTGAGGACGCAATTGTCAACTATTTAGATGCGACCCCATTGCCCGGTCGGACGATAAAGATCTGATTGGCCGGTTCGACGGGCGACGGGACGCGGCGGACATACGCGATGCTCGACCCGTCGGGCGAAAACACGCACGCCTCGGGCCGCGGAGCCTGGCCCGGAGCCGCGGCCTCGGTCAGTCGCTCGGTCCGACCGCTCCGCACTTCGGTCACGCAGATGCTGCGATCCATCGCATGCGCGATCCATCGTCCGTCCGGGCTCCACGTGAAACTCGAAGCGACGGGCCATGGATTCCGCGTGATCTGGCTCGGCGAACCCCCGTTTGGCGACACGGTCCACAACTGAACCACACCATCGTCGTCCTTCATGAGAAACGCAATCCGGCTGCCGTCGGGCGACGCCCGCAGCCAGTGACGCGTGCCCTGCACGCCCGGATGCTTGCGCCCCGCGGTGTGGGTCAGGCGCCGCTGCGTCACGCCTTTGGGCGGAAACGGCCGGCGCGTCTCGCTCCCCGCCAGGGGACCGTCCCCCGGCGCCGTGATGTCTTCAGGCAAATCCGCCAGAAACACCTCGCTGATGGTTTGGCCGTCAGCCGTCACCACGTGTCCCTGGAAAGCCAGGGCCCGGCGCTGGACCGATCCGTCCGGCCGCGCGTATCCGTTCGTGCCCACCCAGCCTTCCTCGAACGCCTTCTTGATGTCGTCGGAGCCCGGCGTCGGGTTCGCCACCGTCCGCGTGACCAGCACCGTGAAGTACTCTCCATCGTGGTTGCGCGGATGCAGTCTCGAAACGCGCACCGCCCGCCCGGGCACGCAGACGCCGACATTGCGCAGGTTCACCTCCTGGTCCGGCGTTTCGACGGCGTGCCGGCCCAGAATCTGGTCTTCGTAGGTGAAACTCACCCACTCGCCTGCCCCATCCCAAACGTGCACGTGCGAACCGCCCCGCAACGCGCCAGGCGTGAAAGGCGGCGACAGGTCGCGCGCATCCAGGTTCATCGCCACGCCGGGATGGTTCACATCCACGATCACCCCCTGTCGCCGCGACATCCCGTAGGTCCAATCGGGCGCGGGATTCTCAGGCCCCAAAATGAACACCACCCTCGGCTCGATCGGATGGAAGGTGACGACGCCGCAATGCGCTCCGTTCCGGGCCTGGTAAAGCACCCTGACTTCGCCCGTGCCGACGCTGACCATCTCGATCCGCTCGCCTTCGAACGCCTCGCCCGACGCGTCCGGACGCGTGTCGTAGACAATCCACATGCCGTCGGGCGACCAAACGCCCGTGTTCGTCAGAATGCGACCGCCGGGACCGCGCGTGATCTGTTTCTCGATTGCGTTCATGGCGATTCTCGACGAAGGCATCGGTTCGGGCTCCGCAGATTGTGTTGACGGATGGCCGCCGACTCCGGGCGCGGCGGTCGCACACCAACAAGCCGCGGCGGCTGCGGCCCACCGAAGCCTCCGCCGCGCCGGCGGGACGGCGGACCGTCCGCCAGCTCTTGTGTCACGGGAAGCGACGATCATACTTGCGGTGATTGTACTTCCTGCCTTCGAAGAGTCCGCGGAAGGTCTGCAGGAGGGCGAATGATTCGGCCATACTGTGGGTGAATTCCTCAGGCTAATTGACCAAAAGCTTGGCGTTCACAGCGCCGCAGGGCCGCGGGAGCCAGGTTGCCTCGCGCAGTCTCTGCTCCGCCAAGGCCACATACTTGGGTTCAATCTCGACGCTGATGCTATTCCGACCACTCGTCACGGCTGCGATGGCCGTTGTGCCGGTCCCTGCGAACGGATCAAGAACTGTGTCTCCGGCGAACGAGAACATGCGTATCAAGCGCTCAGCGAGTTCGACGGGGAAAGGCGCCGGATGACCGCGCCGGGTCGACTCGCCGCGGATGTCAGACCACGCCGATCGCATCCAACGCCGCATCTCATCGCGGCTGAGCATGGAGAGCGCTCGCTGCATCGGTGAGGGCGAGCGATACTCGCCTCCTTTGCGGAAGAACAAGATGTACTCGACATCGTTCTTGATAATGGCGCCAGGTTGGTAGGGTTTGCCGTAAAAACCCGCGCCGTTGCCTTCCGCTTCGGTCACACCGTTGGCAATCTTCTGCCAAAGTATGGGCGTCAGACAGTCCAAACCAAAGCGTCGAGTCCGAACCTGGATGTCGGCATGCAGTGGCATGACAAAGTGCCTGCCCCCCGCCTTGCGCGAGACGCAGACATCCCCCACGACGCAGCAGACTCGCCCACCGGGAACGAGTATCCGGGCGCACTCCTGCCAGACCTGGTCCAACTGTGATAGGAATCGCTCGTAATCATCGATCTCGCCGAGTTGGGCGGCGTTCGGTTCGTACTGCTTGAGCGTCCAGTAGGGCGGGGATGTGACCACCAAGTGTGCCGATGCATCGGCGATCCAGGACAAATGGCGCGCGTCGCCCAAATGCAGGCGGTGGGTGGTCTGATCGAAAGGCGCCGGCCAGGGCAGGTTGCGGAGCAGCGCGTTGGCCCGCAGCATCTGCTCAACCGCGTCCGGCTTATTGTCCGCCACGGGCAGGGACGAGAGCACACCCGACATCGCCTGAACCGTCTCGCGGACTTCGAGCGCATCGCACATCCGCTTCGATTCGGACCGCGGGCGACATGCGTTTGGCCGTCGCGGGGGCAGTGTGGGGCATGGCTTGCTCTTGCTCATTGGGCACAGTCTGCGCCGCCGGAGGTTTCGAGGGAAGCGCTGACATCCAACGAATCGATGCCCACTGGGTCCATGAGCCTGCGCATCGCCCCTCGCCCATCCTGCGGCCGCGGGAGGACTCTCCGTCCCGCTCGGAGCCGGGCAGGGGGCTGGGGTGAAGGGGCACAGTTCACGCAAAACGTTGCCGTCCCCGGGCGGCTCACCCACGGGCGTCTGCTTTCCACCACCGCTCGATTTCCTCAAGCGTTCGCCCCTTGGTCTCGGGC
>DAOOQY010000566.1:0-3846 GCA_035389025.1 Verrucomicrobiota bacterium | reverse complement strand
CCCTGAGCTTCTGGGACACGACGCGCAGAGGACTCATGTACCACTACCATACCACACTTCCTCCACGGTTGCAACCTTTATTTATTACCGCCGCCTAAGCTCCAGGATCGGCAATGAGAAAGAAACGACCGTCGAATCTTGCCCTTGAGTCCGTCGTGCGCTGGACAACCCCACACAGCAAACACGTGCAGGACTGCTCCTGACCCATGACGACGCTTCCAACCGTCGATCGACATCGCCGCCGCATGCCCCACAAGACGCTTGCAGCCATAGGACGCCGCTTGCGAAGCGTGCCTTTCCGATCACCCAAGCAGCGGATTTGCCGTTGAAAGGCGATGTGGCCTTCGCCTCAGGTCTCCGTCACCCGGGCCAGGCCCACCACTTCTGCGGCTGAGTGTGGCGGCATGATCGCGAACCATGCCTTACCTTCGGACTGGGTCGCGAGTGCGCTGTGGTGCAAAACATGGCCACCACAACTTCGCCAGTGTCCGGTGCCGTCTGTGGGACGTTTCTTGTGCCGGCAGCGCTGGCAACGGAAGGGACTTGGAATGGTCACACGGCTTTCTGAGGTTGTTCCGCACAAACAATCCTCACCGATCTCGACCGGCAGGCAAAACGCAACAGACGCCAACGTTTACAGGCTTAGAACGCGTACTTCGCACTTTCGGCTTCATGCCCGTTGCGGCAGCCTTGGGTGGTCTCTGGTGTCGTCAAGTGTAGGCAACGAATCTCCGGGGCCTTCATCGAGATTCGGGGGTAGGGGATTGCCCCTTCGTCCCTGTGCACTGCCTCGCACGCACTGAGAGCGGCCTTGCCGGAGGGTGCGGCCGCCTTTCGGGGCTGGCGGGCGGCCGCCCACCAGCCGCGAAAGGCCGACCAGGGGCTCGGCAGGGGACAATTCTGCCGCGTTTCACCTTGAATGGCGCCCCCAGCCAGGCACACTCCAGCCACGTCGAAAGAGCAAATGCCTATCAGTAGTTTCCAGTTTCAATGAACTGCAACTTGTGTCGCTCCTGTGCGCCGTGATGCTGATCGGCTTCGGCATCAAGTTCCTCTGCGAGGCCAGCACCGGCCTTCCTCCGATCCATGCCGCATTGTGATGAGTCACTCCCCAAAAGCCCCCCGCGACTTGAAAGAATGTGCCCCATGACCCACCTCCGGACCTGTTGCCTCTTGCCGATCCTTCTCCTCGTCGGGCGCGAAGCCGTTTGCCAGATTGCCCGGCCCGATTGCTTCCCCGTGGTCACGCAATTCTCGCCCGTGCCGTCCGGCAAAGGATGGAAAGGCGAGGAAGGACCGCTCAGCCACGAGATCCTTCGCGACACGATCGACAACATTCGCGACCACGGCTTTACCGGCATCGAAGCCCCGACCCACCGTCCCGCCGAGGAAGAGGCCTTCATCCTCGAGTACGCCCAATCCAAGGGCATGCTCGTCACCTGTCACGTCGGTGCCCTGGAACTCTTCGGACGTACTGACCCGCCCGAAACGTGCGTCTACTCCCCCCAATATGCCCGAGCCGTTCGTGCCAATGCCCAGAAGCAGCTGCCTGCGCTCAAGAACATCCCCCGCCTGTACAACGCCTTCATCTACCAGGATGAACCGTTCCATTGGGGCCCCAAGTCGTTCGGCTACAACAGCGAGGTGAAGGCCGAGTTCCTCAAACGCTACGGCTACGAGCTCCCGCCGGACCTCGAGAGCGTTCGCGACGATCCTCGCAAGTGGAATGATGTGATCGATTTCCGATCCAGCTACTTTCCCGACGGATGGCGGCAGGTCTATGCGATCACCAAGGAAATCAACCCGAACTTCAAGACCGTTCTCACCCACGACAGCCACAACACCTTCGGCGCTGGGTACAGTTCCCATTCCGAAATCGCCATCGACGATGTCTTTCACTGGGGCGGCGATTTCTCCGATATGTTCGTCTTCGACATCTATCCCTACATGATGTTCGACTTCCGCTTCGGCCGCCCCGCCCAGCTCCCAAAACCGCGAATCAGCCAGACCCACTACTCCTTCGCCCAGATGCGCAACCTCACGCGGACCTATGGCAAGGAGCTGGGGTTCTGGGTCGGCACCTACAACCCCGCATGGTTTGGAGATTACTTCTGTCCCGAACTGGAAGCCATGTCGTGGTCCGAACGCGAGATGAGCATCACCGCCGTGGCCCAAGGCGCCGACTTCCTCTTGACCGGCTACAAGATTCCCGCCGACGCCGGCCATTGGGAAGCCTTCGGCGAGGGCCTCCGCCTCCTCCAGCAGGCCGGTCCTCGATTGCTCGACGCCCCCAAAATCAAAGCCAAAGCGTGCATGCTCTTCCCCAGAACACAGTACATCCAACTGCAGCACGAATATTTCAATGTCGGCCTCTCGTTCGAGCTGTTCCTCCGCGCCTTTGGCGAACTCGATATACTCCACGAGGACCAGGTTACTGACGACTCGCTCCAAGGCTACGAGCTCCTCGTGCTCTTCGATGTGGAACTCCTCCCTGAAAAAGTGGCGGAACATATCGCCCGTTTCGTCGAGAACGGCGGTGCCGTGATCGCCGATTGCGTGCCGCGACTCGGCGCTGATCGACAGCCCATGTCGACCATGGAGAAACTCTTCGGCGTCAAAGACGCCGCCACCGGCCGGATCCGCCGCGCCGGCCATTGGGTTCCCTACAAGAAACAGCCTCCCATTTGGGCCAACCGTCCCGCCGATGCCCCCGACGAGACCGTCTGCACAACGGACTCGCTCAAGGCCGAAGCGTTCAATACCGCCCTCGATCTGACGCTCGTCAGCCCGCGTCCTTCGACGGTCACGACCGGTCAGGTGCTGGCATCCACGGCCTCCGGTCAGCCCGCCGTTGTCCACCGCAGCGTGGGCCACGGGCAGGTCTTCCTGCTCGGTTTCTGCCTCCAGGACACCTACTTCAAGACCTGGGAAGACGACTCCACCGCCAGTCGTGCCCAACTCGGCGCTCTTGTGAAGGCCATGACCCGGGCGGCCGGCATCCGTCCCCACGTGGCCTCCTCCAACGCCGACATCGAAGCCGCCGTCCGCATCAACCAGAAAGAAGGCTTTCTGTTCATCATCAATCACGAAGCCCAATCCCCTAAAACCACCGTCCGTTTGGCCGACCTTCCGTTCCCGATCGGTGCGATCACCGACCTCGGTTCCGGCCAGCCGGTCACCTTCGCCAGCCAATCACAAGGCGAGGTCAAGCTCGACCTCTCGGTCCCCCTCGGCGAGGTCCGGCTCTGTCTCCTCACTCCGGCTGCGGATTCTGGTAGCGCGAGCCGAACGCCAAATACCAGCCGGTCCTTCTCCCTCTGGCAGCTTCCCAACCACGGAATGAAGCCATCGAATCATACGGCGGAAGCTTCAGGAAAATCCTGCGGTGGCCCAGCATCTTATTGCCGGATGGAATTATTGCCAACCACAGGACGTTCTGGTAGAAGAATTCTGCCAACACGAACGAAAGACCTTTGGAAGACAGCATGAACCGGACCGGCAGAACCATCGGCTGCACACTCGCCGCTATTTACGCGGCCTCCGCGGTTTGCGCGGCGGCACCGCGCATGGACCGTTCGAAACTGCTCATCGGCGCCTACTGCCTGCAGGCGAACGCGCGTAGCGAAGCGCACGTGAAGGCGATCAGGGACTGCAGCGTGGACTTTATCGTCGGCGTGGGCGCCGACGACCGCGCCACGCTCGACCTCTTCGCGAAGCACGGTGTGGGCGCAATTGTCAACGGAGTTGTGCCCGGCTGGTGGGGCGGCGACGGAGAGAACGCCGGCAAGCTGCGCGAGAAGAATCCGCCCGACGTCTATTCGAAGGGCGCGGCCACGCTACAGGACC
>DAOOQY010000565.1:0-3851 GCA_035389025.1 Verrucomicrobiota bacterium | reverse complement strand
AGCGCTTCCACGCCCGATCCTCGGTCGCGCTGCGCGTGTACGCGATCGTCGATCCATCGGCGCTGAAGCTGCCCCAACCGGCTTCGGGTAGCGGCAGCCCCTCAAGACCGCCGCCGTCCGGCGCAATCAGGTACAGACGCGTGAAACGACTGTAGGAGTCACGCGTCGAGCGAAAGAGAATCTTGCCGTTCGTCGGATGCCAACCCACAACCTCGTCGGGTCCGGGATGATAGGTCACACGCGAAATCTCGCCCCCCTCGACGTTCATGACGTAGACGTCGACGTTGCCATCGTACTCGCCGGTAAACGCGATCCGGAGTCCGTCGGGCGAGAATCTCGGGAAACGCTCCTCTCCCTCGTGGAACGTGATCCGCTTCGCCACGCCCCCAGCCGACGCAACCGTCCAGATGTCCTCCCCATGAACAATGACGATCCGATCGCCGTGAATGTCCGGCTGCCGGGCAAGACGCGCCGGAGAGCCCGCGGGAGATTCCGCCATCGCTCCGGGTGACACGCCCATCAGAATCGCTCCCCAATAAAAAACCAGCACGGCCTTGATACCGCTTCGCGCCTGAATGGGGATTCGCCTTTTCATGCCGCAAATGATTGCCCAAACGAAAGAGCCTGTTCAAGGCCAATTGGGCAGCAAGACACCAGGGATTCGCCGCATGACCGGTTTTGACTTTCCATCCCTCCCCGCGGTGTGAGTGACTGGCGCGCATGAACGCGACTCTCCATCCGCACAGGCCAGTGTCCCGACTCGCACCACGACGCCGCCAGTCCGCGCGCGGTCTCATCGGATGGGCATTCGCCCTGTTCCTGGCGGCTGAAGGCGGCGCCGCGTCCTGGGACCCAACATCGGAGGAGTATTCCGGGCGCGAAGGAACAACACTCTACGTCTCGAAGCTCGGCGACAATTCCGATGGCCGCAGTTGGGCGAAGGCATTCCACTCGATCCAAGCCGCGCTCTCCGCCGTGCCCGACACCGACGGCGGCCATCGCGTCATCGTCCGGCCCGACAGATACACCGAAGCCAATCTGGCGCCCGCCTTCAAAGGAGCCCGCGGAGCCTACAACGCGTTGGTCGGGGACTTCGACGGACGGCTCGGCTCCGGCGCCAAGGGCTGGGTGCTGGCCGATTCCGGCGACCCGCAAAAGGGCTTCAAAAGTTGGGATTGGTGGAGTTCCTTCGCAGCCTCGGACCGGAACTGGCCGGGCGGAAACAACAACACGACATTCTCGAGCCTCGCCTGCGATCGATGGGTCTTCCGCAACCTCTACGTCGCCGGAGGTGACGGCGGGCTGTTCTGGGATTTGACCGACAAGAGCGGAGAAGG
Organism: Verrucomicrobiota bacterium; assembly: GCA_035389025.1. Taxonomy (GTDB): domain Bacteria; phylum Verrucomicrobiota; class Verrucomicrobiia; order Limisphaerales; family J093; genus MWFF01. Next base: position 2,514 of record DAOOQY010000565.1, on the reverse strand, counting down.
GTTCACCGTTCTGGTCGAGGACTGTGTGGGCACGGGCCGGGCGTTCGGCGGCGGAATCTGTTACCCGGTCGTGCGCGCGGGCGAGCCAAGCGTGTTCCGCCGCTGCTACTTCCTGGGCCTGGACTGGGTGGGCGACACCGCGGCGGTGCTGGTCGGAGGTTGGGAGAGGTCGATGCCCGGCCAACCCCACGTTGTGTTCGAGGATTGCACAATGGTCCACCCCGACAACGCAGTCGGGCTCTCCTACGCCAGCTATTGCGCCCGCGCCCGACTCCTGCGCTGCCGCCTCATTGTCCTCAATTTCACCCAGCCTGAAATGGGCGGCAAATCAAGCGGTATCATCTGCACACATGGACATCGGCCGGAGGGGCGTCTGCATGTGGATTTGGAGGACTGCACGCTGGCCGGCTACAGCGTGCTCACTCCGGGCAGGGATGGCGAGGCAGCCAGTTGCACCACCAAAGGCCGCGTCCAGGCGTATGTGCAGTACAAACAACCGGATACCGAGGGCTTCGAGCGCCTGGGGAGTTGGCCAGCCGAATTGTTCGCCCGGATCGCTCCACCCCGCTCGCCCGAAGAATTGAAGGCCGGAGATAGGTAAGAGAGCCCTCAACAAGCCGCCTGATCGTCGGCGCCAGACGCCACCTCCCGCTCTCCAGACTCACGCGCGCAAACCTCGCATCCTGCTTGATCCGGGATGCAGACCTCAATCGCCATCCGTCTTCTCCGCCACAACGATCGAGTTCATTCCAGAATCCCGCACCGCCAACCTGGCTCGGGTGAACCCGGCCGATTCGAGGTCCTCCCGAATCTCATCGAAGGTGAACGTGCCGCCACCGGGCGTCGCAACCAGCATGTTGATCGCGAACAAGGCCCCCGCAATCGGCCGGGTGCGGCTTGGTTCCATCACGATATCCCGAATGGCGATGCGCCCGCCAACATCAAGCGCTCGAAAGACCTTGGCGAACATTGCCCGATTCTCAGCGCGCGAATTCTGATGCGCGATGGCGCTGACCCAGGCCAGATCCGCCCCGCCCGGCAACGGGTCGGTCATGTAATCCCCCCCAACCAACCGGACCCGGCGGTTCATCCGGGCGGCAGCCAGACGCCGCCGAGCCATCGGAATGACATGCGGCAAATCGAACAGCGTCGCCCGCCCCTTGGGACATGCCTTTAGAAAAGCCATCGTCCAGGTGCCTGAGGCGCCGCCCACATCAAGCAGACGTCCGAAACGCAGCGGGCGCACCGACCGAATGACCCGGTCGGCAACAGGACCCGAGATGTTGTCCATCGCGCCAATGAACGACGCCGCATCGCCATCCGCCCCGCGAACGCTCGCAACCCGCCGTGCCGGCCGACCGCTCTTGACCACCCGGGCTAACTGCGCCCAGTTGCGCAGGCAGTTGGCCTGGTGCTGGGACATGGCCAGAAGGCTCCGTGAGCCGTTCCTGGTGAGAAACTCGCGCACTCCAAACGGCAGGGAGTAGCGACCGCCTTCCTGCTCCAAAAGCCGCAACGCAGTCAACGCGTCCAAAAGCACGCCCAAGCCACGACAATCACATCCAAGAACGCGCGCCAGATCGAACGCGGTCCGGTCTTTGCGATCCAAGGCATCGAATACTTCCAACTCGGCTCCGGCAGCAAAGACTGCCGAGGCCTGGTAGCCCGACCCAATTCAAATAACGCGTCCGCAGTCCAGGTTTCTTGCTTCACTCGGTTCATACACATAGAGAGAGAGTGGGCGAGGCATCGTTTCAACGCACTCACGAGATCGAGCGTACCTGACGAGCCGGCTCCCCGGCAATCGTCGGATAGCCCGGGGGAGCGTCGCTGCCCGAGACATCACGACTCGGCGCCTGCAGCCCCCGATCGAGCCATCTCAGCGCCGATCCGCGGGGACTTCGCTTCGCACTGCACCTGCACGACACGGCTGTACGGACCCGACTCCAAAGAGGCCGCATACGACTTCCGCCCCTTCTTCCACCAACTGCCCAAAACGCTGGCCCTCGACGTCCAGTGGCCGTTGGGTGCACCCGTGACCCTCTTCAAGTACCAGAGCGACAAACACACCATCGACCGCCTGGCGCGGTCAGGTGGCGGTCTCGCCTTCAAGCCCTCTAACGGGCGGCTGCGCCACTCGTGTGCTCGTGAAACTGGACGCCGTCCCGGACGTCTGCAGCGCCTACGCCGGACCGCATCCGGTCCTCTACTGCGGCGATTTCGCCCGGCACGCAAAGGTCCTTGCACGCCTCTACGAACTCAATATTCCCACAAACGTCTGAAAGCCCCTCTCAATCTCGCCCAGTAAAGGCGCTGTGTCTGCCTCAGAGGACAAGTGTCGGGGGCCTCTCCACCCCCGAATCACACACCTCTGTTCCGGAACCGCAGCAACCGGACTCCGGAAGAACCCTCACCCCACGACATTCACCTGCAAATCCCGCATCGTCGCCAACTCCCCCAACGCTCCCAATCCACGCAGCGGACGCGCCCCATCCCGCCGCCTCGCCCCAAACC
>DAOOQY010000564.1:0-3852 GCA_035389025.1 Verrucomicrobiota bacterium | reverse complement strand
CCAATACAGGTGATCGGACCATCCGCTCGAAGTGGCGGCATCGCCCTGGTTCACCACGGTATACGTCACATCGAACGGTTGGTCCGCATCGGCGCGTTCGGGCGTCACCAGGGCCGTCACCGCGAGGTCCGGATAAGGCGCAAGGGTCGAGGCGCGCGTGACGGCGGAGGCGTTGTTGGCCTCGGCGGTGCCCTGCGGGTTGAACTCGGCGATCTGGTTCGCCTCATCGCATGTCACCTTGAATTCAATGTTCCCAACCCCCGGCTGCAAGTGCGGCAACTGGAAGGCGTAGGATCGCGCGAACGAGGCGCCGGGTCCGAGGTCGCCGTCGGCCTGGGCGTTGTGTTGGATCGTGCCGTCGTGCAACGTCTGTCCGCTGGTGGTGTTGCGCACGACAATCCGATCGCGCCACGAACCTGAGGTGGGGCGATTTCCCAAGTTGCTGTCTTGCCAGGCAATGGTCACATTCTGGCCCGAGAACAACGCCCCCGCCGGTTCGACGCGAAGACTCACAACCACGAGATCCACCACCACATCGAGCGGCACCGCCGCCTGATTGTTGCCCTCCGCGCTGGCATGGCTGAAGGCGTCGAACTCGAACAAAGCGTCGTCCGAATCGGTGACGACACGCACTTCGTAACCGCCAGCCACGGGCAGTGGCAGGGTTGCGGACCGCGCCGCGGTCTCGCCTGGATCGAGGTCGCCCACGATCGCCAGCTCCGTCTGATACTCGACAACCCCCGTCACGACATTGCGCAACAGCACGGATTCCACACCCCCTCCTCGAGCGGCCCCGTCTCCGCGGTTGGCGGTCGTCCATTCCACCTCGATGCTCCCTCCCGCGAGCCCCGCGCTCAGATCCTCGACCCTGAGGTCGGAATAGGCCGCTCGAGCGACTGCGAAGGTGGTGTCGGAGACGGTCACGTTGTCCGCCTCGAGGATGAACTCGGCGATGGCGTTGCCGGCGTCGGTCATGGCGATGGTGTAGAACTCGCCTTCGATGCCCTCCGGCAGGTTCACCGTCTGGCTGACGGTGTACTCATCGAGCGGTTCGAGCGCGCCGCTATGCGGGAACACCGCCAACTCGATGTCATTCAGGTCACCGTAAACTGCATCAGGCGAAATCACCAACCGGTCGGTCCACGTGGCGCCCACCGTCCCCAACCCACCCACGTTCTTCACGGTGAAGGAAACCGCCACCGGATCGCCGCTTTCGAGACTGCCGCCCGACGGCGGCAGGAGGCTGGTCACCTGCAGGTTCGGGAAAGCGACGCTGCCCGTGGGCATCACCTGCGTTTCGAGCACGTACCATTGCATCAGGCCACCCTGGTTCGCCCCGCCTCGAACAACCGCGTAGTAGCGGCCCGTGGTGTTGATGCGCACCTCCGCAACCGAATCAAAGGGGCGCCCGCCCGGTGCTTCGACGACGTAGCCGTTGGCCGCATCGTAGAGGCTCACCACAGGCGTCAAGGTGCTGCCATCGAAGAGCCGGGCGTTCAGGAACACCGTCTGCCCGCTCTCCAACGTGCCCAAGTCAAAGTAGTCCAGATCGCCCGCCGTCCGGATGCAACCGACCGCGGCGCCGCTCCTGGTGTCCCCGCCGCCGGTCAACGCCAGCGCCGACGCACTCCCGACCGAGCCGTTCTCCTCGCCCTCTTGCGCCACCTCCGGCGGCGTGAGCACCACCCGAATCTGATATTCGCCCTGGTAATCGTAGTTGTAGCTCACCCGCACAAGATAGGTGCCGTCTCGCGGAATGGTGATCACACCCGATTGCCCCCAGCCGCGATAGTCCGGGTAGAAACCCTGGAGGTCCTGGCCATCGATGGCTTCGATGAGGTAGTACAACTGGCTGGCGCTGGGCCGGCCCGGCACCTCCACCCCCACGACCAACCGCTCACCCGCTCTGGCGCTGAAGCTCCAGTAATCGTAGTCACTCGTGCTGCTGAGATTGCCTTGACCCGCCGCAACCCGCACGCCATGCCCCACCGGATCGAAGGCCAGCCATTCGGTGTCGTTGCCCAGAAACACGCTGACCGTGTTGTTGCCGTAGTTCGCTGTGGCGATGTCCATCCGCCCGTCGTTGTTCCAATCGCCCGCCACCGAACTGATCGCGTTGCCTCCCGCCGGGTAGCTCACCGGGGCGCCGAACGTTCCGTCGCCCTTGTTGAGGATCACACCCAGTTGGCTGTTCCCGTAGTTGGCCGCAAGCAAATCGGGCAGGCCGTCCGCGTTCAAATCCGCCGCGACGACGTCGTACGGATTCGATCCGCCGCTGGCATAGTCGACCCTCGGCCCAAAAGTCCCGTCGCCCCTACCTTCGAGCACACTGACGGTCGAGCCCGAATGATTGGCCACCGCCAGATCCAAGTGCCCGTCGCCGTTGAAATCGCCCACAGCCACCGCGTACGGACCGCTCAGCGTGGGATACTTCGCCGGAGCCGCAAAAGCGCCCAGGCCGTCGCCCAACAAAACGCTCACGGTGTTCTCGTTGAGGTTCACAACGGCGAGGTCCAGCGAGTCATTGGCGTCAAACCGGCCCGCGGCCAACCGCGCGGCGCCGTCCCCCGACCCGTAGGCCATCGCAACCGCGAACGTCCCGTCTCCGTTGCCGCTCAAGACGGTCACGTTGTCGCTGCCCCGGTTCGCCGTCGCCAAGTCGGCCTTGCCGTCTCCGTTGAAGTCCTCGACAATGATCCCGTTTGGATTGGCGCCCACGGAGAGAGTCGCGGCGTCGCCGAAGGTCCCGTCGCCAACCCCCAGCCGCACGGTCACGCTGCCGCCGTTGTAGTTCCCCACGACCAAATCCAAATGGTCGTCATCGTTCAGGTGCCCGAGCGCCAGGTTCACCGGGTTGTTCCCCGCGCCGTAGTTCACGGCGCTGCGGAACGTTCCGTCCCCATTCCCGAGCAGAACACTGGCGTTGTTGGAACCCCAATTGGCGAGGACCAGGTCCTGATTGCCATCCGCATCAAGATCGCCCGTGGCGATCCCGTAAGGACTGGCGCCAGTCCCTGAGGCGCCCGCGCCCACGAACGATCCGTCAAAGGCGCCGTCCGCGGCCTGGCTCAATGACGTCGCGCTGGCGGCGCTGCCGTTGTCGCGGCCTTCGATCACAAAACCAGGCGGCGGCTGCATGACAAACGACCTGGCATAGACCGCGGCCAATCCATTGCCGCTGCGGTCTTGGACATCCACCTGAATCCTGAACCGGTACGCCCCCGCTTGCAGCGGCCCATCTGTTATCGAGTAGCTGGCGCTCAGTCCACTGGCGTACGCCGGACTTGTTGTCACTGCGTAGAGCGCATCGTCCTCGTTGTCGAAAACCCCATCCAGCCCCGCGCACCGCAGTTCGTAGTTGGCCGCCTCGTTCACCGTCCCGGCGAGCATGTCCTCGCTGAATCTCACCGTGAAACGATCCACCACACCCGATCCTGTCGTCCCCTCGCCCGGCAAACTGCACGACACCACCACCGGTGGGACGCCGTCCACCAACTCGATCCCCAGCACATACTGCGCAAGCAGCCCCGCCGTCCCACCCTGCGCGGTCACCCCCGCGTAGTAGGTCGCATCCCCGCCCGCCGGCACCACAAACGACAACGGCGTGGACCCACTCGCCACCTCCGTCCCATCCCCTTTGTACACCCTCAACAACCCGTCCAACCCACTGGTGTCTGGCTGGTCCAGTGTCAGCGTGATCTGCGTCCCCGCCGTCTGGTTCCCCAACAAGTAGTAATCACCGTTCGAGTCTCCAACCCCGATGTACCCATGGACTCTGCCCGCCTGTTTCCCTCCCACCAACTCGAGCACCGGCACATCGGCCTGGCTGATCGCGTTGTTGTCCTCGCTCTC
>DAOOQY010000563.1:0-3852 GCA_035389025.1 Verrucomicrobiota bacterium | reverse complement strand
GCGCACTGAGTCGATCGGGCCGTTCCAGTTGGTGAAGAAAGATGTGAACAGGACGATCGAGACCGTGAGCGCCGCAGCCACCATCGCCAGAGCGGGCTGCCATCGGATGCGAAGCCGCGCCCGGTCCCGCCATTCGCCGAACACGGACCGACCGCCTTCACCGCTGGGCGCACGAAGCGCGCCAGGGGCAGGTCCGGATTGCACATCGGCATCCTCCCGTTTGCGTGGCGGATTCCCGCCCGGTGCAGCCTCCGCACCCGCGGGTGACGGGACCCATCGTTCCCAGAGGACGGTCGCCGCGGCGGCTCCGGCCAATGCGACGAGCGCAAAGACGAAGGTTTCCTTGGTGGCGTGCATCGCGCCAAGGGCGGCGCCTGAGAGAATGGCCCACGCAATGGTCCCGGACTTCCAGAACCGCCACGCGGCAGCCACAAAGAGCAGCGTGAAGAAGACGAGCAGCAGTTCGTGGATGTAGTAGCGGGAATAGTAGACGAAGGCCGGCGAGAGTGCGGTGAAAAGCCCCGCGCCGAGCACACCGCCCCGGCCGAGAGCGTCCCGCAGGAGCGGGAGCAGGAGGATCAGGCCCAGACCGAAGGCAAGGGGAACCAACCGCAATGTCCCTTCGGTTGGCCGGGGCGACTGGTCGTGCGCGTCCGCGGCCCGGGCAGGAACCAGGCTGCCGAGCCAGGCAAAGGGGAGGCTGGCGTAATAGAGAGTGGGGCCGTGGTACTCGCCGGGGTCATAGCGGTAACCCCGGCCTTCCCACAGCCCCAGGAACTTGATGGCGTGAACCGATTCGTCGGCGTGCAGCGGGCGCTCGTCCAGTCCGGGCAGCCGCAAACCCAGGGCGATCGCGGCGATCAGGATCAGGCCGAGCGTCGCGGCGCGGGTCATTGCGCCGGCAGGGCCCAGACCTCGACCTCGGTGTATCGGTTGAGCGCGCTATAGGTGCTGCCTTTGCTGTACAGGCGCACGTAGCGGCCCTCGATGCCTTTGGCGTTCATGAGCCGGCCTTCGTAATTCTCGAAGTACTCCTTGTCGGTGCCAATGCCCAGGCCGGAGCTGTTGTCCTGGTCGTTGTTGTGAACGACCTGCACGCCCTGGGTGAAGTCCGGATCATCCGAGACCTGAACGATGACGTCGTGATAGACCTGGTAGGTGTTGTGGGCGTGCCAGACGATGATGGCGTAGATTTTGTGTTTCTTCTCGAGATCGATCTGGACCCACTGGGTCTTGCGATGGAGTTCCACGAAGCTGTTGTCGTTGGCCTCCTTGTCGCCGTCGGTCACCAACTCGAGCGTGCCGGTGATGGGCGACTTGTCGCTGCTGGTCACCTTCTTTTTGGACGCGACGTTCTCGACCCCTTTCGGGGCCATGAAGGGCGCACGCGGTTTCTCCGAGGGCTTCTCGACAAGATTCTCGTCCAGCGACATGTCGGTCGGCGTGCCCATGAACGCGGGAATGGGCAATTTGAGGGGCAGGGGAGCCATCTCGACGTCGGCGCTCGACGCCGTGGTGAGTGTCAAGGCGGTGCCCGCCGCGATGAGCACGGTGCAATGTCTAGCGATGTCAGACCAGGATTTCATGTTCGTCATTTCGTGTTTTAACCGTTTAGATTGGAAAAGCGTCGCCGTATTCATCTCAAAAGGCAAATCCAAAGGCCTAGCGACGACGCCTCGACGGGCCGCAGAAATAGCCGCGACCGATCCGCGCGCCGCGGGCGCGGCGCTCGTGGAGGGCGGGGCGCCCCCCCTGGCCCTCGTCAAACAGCGCGGTGTACTGGTAGTTGAAGTTCTCCATTCTGGTTCGAGGGATTTTCTGGCTGATGAAACGCTCGATGGCGTGGACGTGGGTGGCGTCCTCGGCGGTCATGATGGTGATCGCGTCGCCGAGGGCCTGAGCCCGCCCGGTGCGGCCAATGCGGTGGACGTAATCCTCGGGGTGCTGGGGGACGTCGTAATTGATGACATGGCTCACGCTCAGGATGTCCAAACCGCGCGCCGCGATGTCCGTGGCCACCAGCACGTCATAGCGCCCGTCGCGAAACCCGCGGAGGGCCTGTTCGCGCTCGCTTTGGGTGCGGTTGGAATGCAGGACGGCGACTGAATGCCGGGCGTTCTTGAGGGTGTGGGCGGCGCGGTCGGCGCCATGTTTGGTGCGGCAGAACACGATCACCGAATCCCAATCGAGCTGGCGCAGCAACTCGAGCAGCAGTTCGGACTTCTGGTTCGAGGCGACGGGGTAGATGGCATGGCGGATGGTCTCGGCAGGCGATCGGCGGGTGCCGATCTGCACGACCTGCGGGTCCTTCATGGCCCATTGGATGAGGGTCTCGATTTCCGGCGGAATGGTGGCGGAGAAGAGGGAGGTGTGGCGCTGCGTCGGACACTGCTTGAGAATCCGGCGCACATCGGGCAGGAACCCCATGTCGAGCATCCGGTCCGCCTCGTCGAGCACGAGATACTGCACACCGCTCAAACGGCAGTTGCCTCGGCCGAGATGATCCAGGAGGCGCCCTGGAGTGGCGACCAGGACATCCACGCCGCCGCGCAGCGCCGGGGTCTGAGCGCCGTATCCCACGCCGCCAAACACCACGGTGATGCGCAAATCGGTGAACCGCGCGAAACCGCGCAACGCGGTCTCGACCTGTGCCGCGAGTTCGCGGGTCGGTTCGAGCACAAGGACGCGCGGGCCCGGGGCGTGGCTCTCGAGGCGCGTGAGGATGGGCAGGGCGAAGGCCGCGGTCTTGCCTGTGCCGGTTTGGGCGCTCCCGATGAGGTCCCGTCCGTCGAGGATGAGTGGGATGGCACGCAATTGAATGGGCGTCGGCTCCGTGTAACCCACGGCCCGCACACCTTCGACGATCTGTTTTGCGAGCCCCAGTTTCGTGAATGGCATGGGGGGGATGCTAGCAGGTGCGCAGCCTGACTTCACCAGTTTTCTGGGTCGTAGCGCGGGCGCGCAACGCGAAAAGCGGGCTTGACACACCCTGACTTTGCCCATACGAACCTCGCCACATTGCGCGGATCGGAGCGTCGACCCGATGGTCCGGTCGCGCGCACGGGAGCAGAAAAAGCAGTGTCCATTGCGCCAGAGGCGCGACGGACGCCAAACCGGGAAACAACTGGGAATGCTTGGAAGAGCGCAGTTAAATATGAACGAAACGACAATACGGAACGTTTGCAGGATCGTCCTCGGCGCGAGTGCGCTGGCTGGCGGATGTTACCTCACCTCGGCGGCCGATCCCCTGGCGGATCCGACGGCCTGGAAGTCCTCGGCTGCGATCAGCGCCGCGTTGACGCGGGGCAACAGCGAGACCTTGATGGTCAACGGCAACGTCCTCAGTGAGAAGAAATGGGGCCGCAACGAACTCTCGCTCGGCGCCGGCGTGACCTACGGCGAAGATGAGGATTCGGTCAATGCCTCGGCGGTCAACGGATTTGCCCAATACAACCGCCTGTTTTCCGACCGCTTCTACGGCTATGGCCGCGTCGATGCGCTGCACGACGACGTCGCCGATGTTGACTACCGCGTGGCCCTCAGCCCTGGTGTCGGCTACTACTTCATCAAGAACGAGAAGATCACCCTGAGCGGGGAAGCCGGCCCGGGCATCGTGTTCGAGAGACTCCACGACATGGACGACGAGGCCTACTGGACGGCCCGCTTCGGTGAGAAGTTCACGTGGCAGATCAACGATCGCTCGCGTTTCTGGCAGACGCTCGATTATGTCCCCCGCGTGGATGCTTGGGACGAAGACTATGTGCTGACCGCCGAAGCCGGCATCGAGACCGACATCACCAACCACCTGTCCCTGCGCGTCGTGGCCCAGGATGTCTACCGCAGCCTTCCCCC
>DAOOQY010000562.1:0-3852 GCA_035389025.1 Verrucomicrobiota bacterium | reverse complement strand
CGCCTGGGCAATCGTGTAGAGAAGACCCATTCGGTCCTCGGCCTCGATCTCGAGCACGGTCCGGCAACCGCCCGATTCGTTGTCGAAGCGGATGACGGTGGGGATGGCATCCCAACCGGCGTCGGCGCGGCCCGGCAGGCTGTTCCGGCAGGCCTCGATCGCCTCACGCAAATCCCGGCCGGCGTGACTTGCCTCCCTGAGATGCCGGGCAACCCGCCGCTGCTCCTCGTCACCCGCGGGCCTCCCGCGGCGAGCCTCGACCACAATGAACGTGTCGATGACGATCGAGTCGTCGCGTGTGAACACCTCGGCGCTCAGGACGCTCAGGCCGGCGGCTGTCAGCGCCCCGCAGAATCGGCTGAACAAGCCGTCCCGATCCCAGGTGGCAATCCGCACCACCGAATAACCGCGGTCGCGGTCGTGCTGCCATTGCGCGACAGGTTCGAGCGGACTCTCGTCCTCGGCCAGGGCGCGTTCGATGAACCGGTGCGCGAGCTCGAGATCGGCCGCGATGGCCCAGGCTTCCCGCGACAGAAAATAGCGCGGAGGCATCCGCGCAAAGTGAGCCGCGATCTCGTCCGCCGGGAACGCCTCCGGCAAGAGCGTCCGCACTTCCTCGGCCAGGCGCTCGCGCTGCCGGCTTTCCGCCCGGGCAAACGCGCGTTCGCCTTCGAGGATTGCGCGGGCCCGCTCGTAGAGGGTGAGAAGCAGCGAGTCTTTGAAACCGTTCCAGAGATCGTCGCTCGTCCCGAGCGAGTCGGCGATCGTCAGGAGAGTCAGCAGATTCAACCGGTCCACGCTGCCGAGCAGCGCCGCGAATCGCCGGACCTCCGCAGGCTCGTCCAGATCGCGACGCTGCGACACGGTCACCATGTCGAGATGATGCCGCACCAGAAAGCGGAGGGTAGCCGACGATGCGGCATCGAGGCCCAGCCGCCTCGCCACACCCGCCGCGATCCGGCCGCCGACCTCGGCATGGTCCTTGGTCGAGCGCGCCTTGCCGGCATCGTGGAGCAACAGGGCGAGATAAAGGAGAGAGGGCCGTTCGATCGCCCTGTTCAAGATTTCGCCGTAGGCGGCGCGAGGGCCGTCCCTGCATCCCGCCAGTTCATCCAGCTTGGCGATGCAGACCAGGGTGTGTTCATCCGCCGTGTATTGATGGAAGAACTCGTGCTGCACCAGGCACGTCAGCCTGCCGAATGCGGGCACGTACGCCCCCAACACACCCGCCTCGTGCATTGCCCGGAGGGTGGGCGCCACGTTCCCCCGCTGGTTGAGCACCTCGAGAAACGTCCGCGCCGCGCCGGGGGCGGAGCGCAGCAGCGCCCCCGCGCGCGTCACCTCCTCGCGCACAAGCCGCGCCGTGCCCGGATCGAGCATCGCGCCACGCTGCTGCGCATGCCGAAAGACACGCATCAGCCGCGCAGGATCCTCGCGAAACACGCCGGGCCCAGCCACCCGAATGCGATCCTCGACACACTCGAATCCATCCATGAGGTGCGCGGGCGATCCGTCCCCCTCTCCCGCCACCCGGGCCGCCAGTGCCGAAGGCCGGGGCGGCGAAGGCACAAGGCCAAGCCGTTCTTGGATGCTGCGGGTCAATAGATCGATCGTTCGGGCGTGTCGATAGTAGTCGCGCATGAAACGCTCGATCCGCCGGCTGTAGGAACGTTCCGCATAGCCAAGGCCGCGCGCCACAGCCGGTTGAATGCTCTTGGTGAGAACATCCGCCGCCCGCCCCGCCTGGTAGTGCGCCTCGTTCCTCACCCGCAGGAGAAAATCGTAGGCGCGCTCGAGATCACGCCTCTCGGACTGAATGACCAGGCCCCGCGTCTCCAACTCGAGGAGAGTGCGGCACCCGTGCTTGAAGAACGCCAGCCAGAGCAGACTCTGAAAATCCCTGAGCCCGCCGCATCCGCTCTTGACGTGCGGTTCTTGCAGGCAGACCGGGCGCCCGAACTTGGCCCGGCGTGCCTCCCGGTCTGCCTCTCGCGCAGCGATGAATGCCTCCGCCTGGCCCTCGACGCACCGGGCCGGGAAGACCTCTTGAAATTGGGCGAACAACCGGGCGTCCCCAGCGACAAACCGCGCATCGAGCAATGCCGTCTTTGTCCACAAATCCCGATTCGCCGCCTCAACGGCTCCGGCCGTCGTCTGCGCCAGTGCCCGAACCCTCCCGAACACACCGGCCAGATCGGGCGCTTGCATCCACTCGACCACCGTGCGCCATCCTCCCGATGCCGATGCCCCATCGTCGCGCAGAATGAGAAGCTCGATGTCGCTGGCCGAACTCAGATCGCGACGCCCATAGCCGCCCACGGCTGCCATCGCGAGGGCTGAGCCCGGCTGCGCCCCCTCGATGCCGGCTTCCGCGGACGTCTTCTCCAGCAGACTGGTCAAGACGCGGTCGAAGACCCGCGATTGCGCCTCGCAACACGTGCGTCCGGACGCTCCGCGCCGATGCGCCAATCGGATCCGGTGAGTCTCGAGTCGGAGGAATCGCTGCCACGCATCGGCCGCTTGGGCTGCCGTGCAGCCCGGAGACAAGACCAGCCGGGCGTTGGCGTCGACATCGATTTGTCGCAGCAGTTCCGACATCCGGGCGGAAAGTAGGCCACCGCCATGCCGGTGCGCAAGCCGATGCGCAAGCCCACGTACCGCAGCGGCTGACTCTCTTTGTGTCCGAACTCATAATCCCCGGCCAGCCGCGTCTACCGCGTCCGTCGATCAACGTCGGCAGGTCACCCGCCGGGCCGAACGAGAACTGGGTGACTTCCAGATTCCCGTTGGTCTCGGCGACCTTGCGGGTTGGTCCAGGACTACGATGAATTAATCGGCCGAGTGGACGTGGATCAGAGCGTGCCGGTGGCCGACCGGTTGCTGGGGCGTTACGGGCCGGGGTCGATCGCCAGCATCAGCTTCGACAAAGGGTTCACGCGGGCGGCCAACCGGGAATTACTGCGGCTCTACATTCCGGACGTGGTGATGCCGAAGCGAGGACGCAAGAGCGCGACGCAAGCGGCAGCGGAGAGCACCAAGACATTTGTGGCGTTGCGACGGCGGCACAGTGCCGTGGAGAGTGACATCGCGGCGCTGGAGCATCACGGACTGGAGCAGAAGCCGCAAAACGGCCAAAAAAGAGGTTCGCAGAGCAATCTTGCGTACTCAGCGTCCCTGGCCATACCCAAATGACGCCCTCGACAAAACCAAAACCGTGAGTTTCCTGCCAGGCACTATCAAACGTGCCGATAACGGGATTCCAGAGCAAGGTCCCCCAGCTCTGCATTTGAGCAACCGTCATAGGTTCCTTCTGACTTGCGAGCCTGACTCCATCTCGCTTGGCCGCTGGAGGCGGCGTCAATCCCTTTAAGAATCCGCCCCGTGCCAAAATCCGCCCGTTCGCCTTCTGTGCTTGGCGGGATTCCCGTCCCGGATCCGAAAGATCCAAGCGTACAATCATGGAACCATAATCTGAGAGCGGAATTCTTGTGAGGCCACTGTCTGCAGATGGCCAGCGTTCCACGAGTAGAGCCGGTCAACCTGGGCCTTTTCCGCGCAGGCCACATGGAGCGCGTCGTACAGAAGGCCACCAACGAGTCCCCTTTTGCCGGCCCCGACGATGAGCTCGCCGTATTGCTTGCCGGTCAACGCCACAAGCTCGAAGTGCTTTACGAAGTTCTCATCAAGGAGCGATGCGGCCACGCTGGGCGCCACCCGAAGCGGCTTTGGAAGCCGCGTCATGACGGCGTAGGCCTCGGCCAACGCGTGTGCGCTGGTCGCCCCGTCATCTTCTCCCGTAAGGACGCGCTCAAGGAGCGCATGCGCTCGTCCATGATGCTCGTGGTCCTCAAG
>DAOOQY010000561.1:3662-3853 GCA_035389025.1 Verrucomicrobiota bacterium | reverse complement strand
GTTTTCGTCAAGCTTCCAACCATTTTTTCCCGATTCCTGTGGGATGGCTGTGATTAGTTTTTGCACGAGTCCTAAGGCGCAAAGGAAGACAGGGACCGGGTTTCATCATCACCTCTTCTTTGCGTCACTGCGCCTTTGCGCCATTGCGTTTCCTCGGGGCCGAGCAGAATTCAACGCAAAGACGCGAAGAC
>DAOOQY010000561.1:0-3562 GCA_035389025.1 Verrucomicrobiota bacterium | reverse complement strand
CCGGGTCTCATCGCCGCCTCCTCTTTGCGCCATTGCGCCTCTGCGCCATTGCGTTTCCTCGGGGCCGAGCAGAATTCAACGCAAAGACGCGAAGACGCCAAGGCGCAAAGGAAGACAGGGACCGGGTCTCATCGCCGCCTCCTCTTTGCGCCATTGCGCCTCTGCGCCATTGCGTTCCTTCCGAGCCGAATCGAGTTCAACGCCAAGGCGCCAAGACGCAGAGCGCGCACAGAGTCCCCGCCCGTCTTTCATGAGTCCTCCCCGGATTCCCAAGGCACTGTCCCCCACCCGTGCCTTCGGCTGACCGATGCTGTCACATGTTCCTCGGGTCGTCTGCCGCCGCTACGGCTCGACGCGAGTCCGCATAGATTCAGCATAGAAGTCCGCATAGTCCACATAGATTCAGCATAGATTCAGCATAGAGTCCGCATAGAGTCCGCATAGAGATGCCTGGGCCGGCCCGTTTACTGTAAAATCTTTCAATGCTAATTGATCGGAGAACCCCTCCGACACTCGGTCTTCAACCACGCTCGGCCAGCTCGACACACCGTTGCGCCGCACACGGTTAGTGTCAGAATGCGCCACTTCGTGCGCATCCTCCCAGAGTCACCTGCTGCTCGGCAGGCCGCTCTCTGAACCCTGGCCAGAAGCTCAGGATGTCGAAACTGGCATACCCGATGCATTAGCGCCTGATGAAAGCCGAACATCGATCCCGCTGGTCCATCGAGAGACGGCGGCGGGCAGACATTGAAGCAGCATGATGAACCAGGAGACCGGCACAGAAAAGCTACCAAAGGTGACCGCGAGGCCAGATGTCTGGCCCGCTCACGCATCCGAAAGGCCATCCGTTGTGAAGTGGCTGGACCTGAGACGACGGTGCTGCGCTACACGAACTGCCCTTCTGGCGGCGCCGTGGAACTCTGGACCATCAACGGAAGTCCGCACGTGCCGGGGTTCACCACGGAGGCGAATACGACGGTGTTCGCCGCGCGAGTGATGGACTGGCTGCTGGCTCACCCCAAGCCGTGAAGGGGTCGGTCTATTGAGGATTTCGTCGGACAAGAGGCTCAGAAACGTTCGACCAGTTTATCGATCAGAAACGTGCTTTCGCGCAGGGCCTGACCGCAGAAGGGGCCGAACCACTCGCTGATCTGCCGGAACTCGCGGCAAAAGCGGTCGGCATCGGCGTTGTCGATGAGGTCCCGGGCCGCCCCGACCGACTCGATGAACTCCTTGAGCAAGGCGCGCCGTTGAGGCGATGCCAGGATGATGTCGGCGTACAAGCCGGGGTCCTGGGCGAAGAGTCGCCCGACCATTCCCATTTCCAGGCGGTAGATCGGGCTGGAGAACTCGAGCGTTCGGGCGAGGTTGACCTGGCGCGCCGCCAGGAACCGTCCGAAGGCGAACGTGGCGAAATGCCGGAGCCCCTGGACCAGGTCCATGACGGCGTCGTGCTCCTCGGCCGCGATGGTCATGATGATGTTGCCCCAGGCGGCCAGTTGGTCGAGCAGCCATTGGCACCCGTCCGCGTCGCGTCCGGGAGTCGCCACGACAATCTGCTGGTCCATGCTCGATGTGGATGGCCCGAACAACGGGTGCAGGCCGATGACCGGTCCGGGATGCGCCGTGATCATGGCCTCGACGGGGGCGCACTTGATGCTTGTGATGTCGGCCAGAATGCAGCGGGGCGGCAGGTGCGGACCGAGTCGTTTGATGACGTCCGTTGTGAGAGAGATCGGCACGCTCACCAGGGCCAGGTCGATCTCCGCGCACAGGTCTCGAGCGCGCGGCCAGTCATCCACGTCCAGCAGCCGGGTTTCGTAGCCCGCCTCGCCAAACCAGCGCGCGAAGTAATGTCCCATCTGGCCCCGCCCGCCGACGAGCAGGACGCGGGCGCCGGGCCGCACGCCGGTGGCGGCGGCGCGCACCGTCTGGCGCATGCGCGATTGCCGCAGGATGCACCGATAGAGTTCCTCGACGTGGTTGGGGTCGAGACCGGCCGCTTTCGCCTGGTCGCGCCGCTCGGAGATCAGGTTCTCCTCGCGCGCCGGATGATAGACCGGCAGGCCCGCGGCCCGCTTGATGGCGACGGCGCTTTGGGTCAGGGCTTGGCGGCGTCCGAGCAGATCGACGATCCGCTCGTCGATCGCGTCGATTTCCCGGCGCAAATCCGCGAGCGTCGAGGCGCCGCCGGCGCCGTCCGCCGACGCGGGCGTTCCGCCGGCCTGCGATTGCGTTCGCATCTCACTCATAAACAGGTTCCCCGAGAAGGTCGTAGTCCGCGTGATCCAGGATTCGCACCGACACGAATGCGCCGGGCGGCAAACGCCCCGGCACGTACACGCGACCGTCGATTTCGGGAGCGTCTGCCTCGGTGCGCCCAACCGCGCAAACGCCCCGCATCCACGACGCCTTGGCGCGTCCCCCGACACGGGCGAGGCTGTTGTTCCAGGGCAAATCCTTGACCGCGTCGAGGCGGGCCTCGTCGAGCGTCCCCTCGATGAGGACGCGCACATGGCGGCCGAGCTGGGAGGCCGCGTGTTCGCGCGCGATCTCTTTTTGGACGGCCATCGCCTGATCGCGTCGCCGCTGCCGGATCGGCTCGGCCACCTGCTTCGGCATCCGGCCCGCGACCGTGCCCTTTTCCTGCGAGTACGGGAACACCCCCATGCGCTCGAACCGCGTTGTGCGGATGAATTCGAGGAGGGTCTTGAAATGGGCGTCTGTCTCGCCCGGGAAGCCGACGATGAACGTTGTTCGCAGGACGATGCCCGGGATGCCGGCGCGTATGCGGCGCAGCAGGCCGGTGATGTGCTCGGGCGGCGTCCTGCGCCGCATCTGTTCGAGGATGACCGGGTGGATGTGCTGGAGGGGGATGTCGACGTAGCGGGCGACCTTGCGGCACCGGGCGATCGTCTCGATGAGTTCGTCGGTCCAGTGCGCCGGGTGGGTGTACAGGAGTCGAATCCAGAAATCCCCCGGCAGATCGTTCAGGGCGCGCAACAGGGAACAGATCGTCGCGGAGCGGGCCGGCAGGGCCCGGGTTGCCTCGCCGAACCGCTTGGGGTCGGTCATGGTCCGGACGTCCGGCCTGGGCTGCAAATCGAGGCCGTAATAGGTCGAGTCCTGGGAAATGAGGTTCAGTTCCTTTGCGCCCTCGGCCAACAGACGCCGGGCTTCCTCGACGATGTCGTGTTGGGGGCGGCTCCGGTGGCTCCCGCGCATCCGCGGGATGATGCAGAAGCTGCAGGCGTGATTGCAGCCTTCCGCGATCTTCACGTAGGCCAGATGGCGCGGGGTGAGCCGGAATCGTGGCGTGCCGCAATCGGGGATGAAGACCGGACGGCGGCTGACGGTCAGAACGGGCGCCCGGGCGTCCTTGGCCTTCCGCAGCCACGCGGCCCGACGCGCCACGGCTTGCCGCACAATGCGGGCCGCCGCCGTGACTTGATCGATCCCCATGAAGGCATCCACCTCTGGAAGCGCCTTGGGCAGATCATCGCGGAACCGCTGCGGCAGGCAGCCGGACACGATGAGCGCCTGGTTTGGTCGCAGAGCGTCG
>DAOOQY010000560.1:0-3859 GCA_035389025.1 Verrucomicrobiota bacterium | reverse complement strand
GCACGCCGTCTCGCTCAAGTCGCGCTGTGCGAGGGCGGCGAACTCGGCGGGTGTGAAGAGGACCTCGATGGAGGTGTTCATGGCTTACGGTAAACGCTGTCGGTCGACGGTTCGGATGTAATGAAACAGGTATTGTTGGGCGTAGCCCGCGCACGGCCCGAAGTGCGTGCCGGCGAAGCGTCGGAGCCCGGACGGCGTGACGCGGCGTCGCGGGAAGTAGAGCCGCCGCAGCGCTCTCTCGATCCACACATCGATGGGGAAGGCCTGCGGGAATCCGTACGCGAAGAGCAGCACGCACTCCGCGATCTTGCGTCCGACTCCGGGCAGAGCCATGAGGGCCTCGCGGGCCGCTTCGAGCCCGAGGCATGCAAGCGTCGTCAAATCCGGGCGGCCTGCGGCGACGCGTTGGGCGGTGGCCCGGAGCGAGGGCGCGCGGAATCCGAGCTTGCAGGCGCGGAGCTCGGCCTCGGTGCATTGCGCCAGGCGCTCGGCTGTGGGGAATGCGAACTCGGGGGCATGTCCTGGAGGGACCGGCACCGGCTCACCGTAACGGGCGCAGAGCAGTCCGATCATCTGGCGAATCTGCACGATCTGTTTCGTGGCGGAGAGGATGAAGGAGGCGAGGCATTCCCACGGGTTCTGGCGCAAGAGGCGCAGGCCGGGGAAATGCCGCACGGCGTCGGCGAGGATCGGGTCATTCGGGAAGCCTGCCAGCACGGTGTCGAGGCGCTCGCCGACCTGGAGGTAGGTTGCGAGCCAGTCCCAGTCCGGGACGGGCGCGGGCGTCTCTGCGCGGATTCCCTCCGCCCACGGATCGAGGCGTGTCCAACGCCGGCCCACCACGCCCTCGAAGCCCGCGCCCGCCGGACGCCAGCGGAAGGCTTGTCCGGAATTGAGCGTCGCGGCCAGGTCGTAGGGGCGGACGCGGAACGTGGTGTGCTCGACGCGGGGCGGCCCGGGCGAGGGCGGGTGAATCGGGAAGTTTGTTGACATCCAGCTCTTTAGAACCGGATGAGGGAGCGCACGGGGTAGCCTTCGAGTTTGGCGCGGCCTCCGAGTGCAGTCAGTTCGATCAGGAACACGATCTCGACGACCTCGGCGCCCAGGCGCTGCAGCAGGCTGGCCGCCGCCCGCGCGGTTCCGCCCGTGGCGAGCAGGTCGTCGATCAGCAGGACCCGGCTCCCTTTGGGGACGGCATCGGCGTGAATGGCGATGGTGTTGGACCCGTATTCCAGGTCGTAGCTCTCTTCGAGCGTGCGGTAGGGGAGCTTGCCGCGCTTGCGGATGGGGACGCAGCCGGCGCCCAGTTTCAGGGCGGCAGCGGAGGCGAAGAGGAAACCGCGGGCGTCGATGCCCGCGACGGCGCGGATGGAGCCGGGCGGGTGGCCCGCGATCAGCCCATCGACGGCGGCGGCGAACAGGCGTGCGTTGCCCAGCAAGGGTGTGATGTCTTTGAACTGGATGCCCGGTTTGGGGAAATCCGGAACATTGCGAATGGCCTGCTCGAGTTCGGCCAGCGAGCGGTTTTGTGGAGGATTCATCGCAGACGTGTCATCCGGTCAACGTTTCTTTCCCTCGAGCTTCTGGATCATGCGGCGCAGCTTGGCGAGGGCGATGTTCTGGATTTGGCGGATGCGTTCTCGAGTGACGCCGAACTTGGCGCCCACTTCTTCGAGTGTTTTCTCGCTGCTGCCGTCGAGTCCGAACCGGTAGCGCAGGATCGTCTGCTCGCGTTGGTCCAGCCGCTGCACGAAATCGTCGACCATGATGTTCACCGTCTTTTCCTCGAGCCGCTCGTACGGATCTTCGGCGCGCTCGTCCTCGACGACTTCGGCGTAGGTGTTTGAGTCCTCGTCGCCAATGGGGGCGTCGAGCGAGGCGGGCCGGACCGACGCGCTTCGCAGTTGGGCCACCCGTGACGAGGGAACGCCCAACTCCTCGCCCAGTTCCTCATCGGTCGGCTCGCGCCCGTACACCTCGTGCAGCTTCATCGCGATCCGCCGCATGCGGGAAATCTTGTCCACGAGGTGGACGGGGAGGCGGATGGTTTTGGACTGGTTGGCGAGGGCGCGTTTGATGGACTGCTTGATCCACCAGGCGGCGTAGGTGGACAGTTTGCCGCCCTTGGCGGGGTCGAAGCGCTCGACGGCCTTCATCAGTCCGATGTTGCCCTCGTTGATCAAATCGAGAAGGGGCAGGCCGAGCCCGTCGTAGTCGTGGGCGATCTTGACGACCAGGCGCAGGTTGGCCTTGATCATGTGCTCGCGCGCCCTCTTGTCTCCCTGCTTGATGCGCGCCGCCAGTTCAATCTCCTCCTGCGGTGTCAGGAGCTTGACCTGTCCGATCTCGCGCAAGTAGAGCTTGATCGCCGTGTCGCTGTCGTACCCCGAACGGTCCGCGGGCCGCTCGGCCAGCGCCTCTTCGTCCCGAGGCACAGACACCTCCGGAACGGGCGCCGGGGGCTTCGCCATCTCGCCCGCGCGGGGTCGGACGCCCCGGGGACGCTCGGGTGGACGGATAGACTGCGTCCCGGCCCGTGTCTGGGGTCGACGAACACGGGTCTGAGGCGATCGTTCCTGCGGCTGGCGCTTTGCTGTCATAGTCAGACGCGCCGCAAGAGTGCGAAGTCCGCCCGCGTTGCCGCAAGCAAATTTGGCGACACCAAATTCGGGGTGCGGACGCAGCTCACTTCGGTTCGAGTCGCTCGCGGGGGGGCAGAGGCGGAAACGGTGCGTGGGGCTCGGCCTGGTACCAGAAAGCGACCGCGGCGACATCGTCTTCGGTCTGCAAGTACCGGCCGCCTTCCTGCCAGCCGAGGGACTGGATCGTGACCCGCAAATCCTGCTCGAACCGGATGGGGTCGGTGATGTGCCATCGGTAGAGGCCGAAGCGCTGGCCCGGTTGATAGATTTGATCGGGCGGCAGCACCTGGGCCAGGCCCGAGTACGGCGTCGAGAACACGGTGTAACGCGCCTTCCCCCCGTCGTCCTTGGTGTCGAAATTGTACGACCCGCAAAAGTAATCCTCCGTGCCGGTCCCGCAGATCGTCGGCCACTGCGTGTCGCCGTCCATGTAGAACTTGATCTCGCCTTCGCCCCACCAGCCCGGGCTGTGCACCTCCCAGGCCATGTAGGTGCCCACGTATTGGCCCTTGCCCTTGATGCCATCGATGATGGTGAAGAGCCCCTTCTGTTTGAGCGGGTCCTCGCGGCGGAACTGGGCATGCAGGTAAGCGGAATCCTCCGGCACAGCCCCGAGCGCGTAATTGACCTGGTAGTAGAGCACCATGTCCTTGTCGTCGAGATTCTCCATCGTGATGCGCGCCCGCTTGCGGAATGGCATCGTCCAGTAGCAATTGAAGGCGCTCCCCGGGTTCACGCACACGGCCAGGGAATTGATCTGGGCGTACTTCCCCCAGCCGCACGCGAAGAAGTCGCTCATCGGACACTCGATCGACGGTTCCTTCTCGTCATCCCAGTAGAATCGCAGGATGTACCACCGGGTCTTGTCCAGCGGCGCCGGTGTCATCCAAATCTGTTGAATGGCCCCAGGCCCCGCGATGTCCGCCATCGTGAAGGTGCTCCGCGCGGGAATGCGGACCGAAGGCGAGACTTTCCAGCCCTGGCCGAGATCGCGCGAGGCGTTCTTGCCGGTGCCCTCGGTCGCCATGCCGGCCTTTCCCTTTTCGCCGGTGAAGTTCTCCGGCGAAATCGAACGCGTTTTGGCGTCCGACATGCGGAACAGGTTGCCCAGATTCACTTCGATGCCGTTGAAGGCTGATTCGGCAGCGATGCACGGAGACCAGGAGAGCGCGCCGGCCATCAGGGCCGCCGCCCAGAGCATGGAAATACGCTTCATA
>DAOOQY010000559.1:0-3860 GCA_035389025.1 Verrucomicrobiota bacterium | reverse complement strand
TCCGCTTTCGCTGGGTCCCGGTGGCTGTAGCTGCCAGCCTGGCGTTTCTCGCGATCGTCACTGTCACCTGGCAGGTCAGACTGCGGCACCCCGTTGCGGGCGCCGCATCGAGTGCCCTCGAACACAAAGGCGCCGAACCGGCGCCCGGGCGGACGCCGTCCGCACAGGCTTTCCGTTGCGTCGACCTCGCCAATTACCTGCTGGCTGCCGAGGAGAATGGCCTGGTGTACGCGTCAGAGACGGCTCCGTGGCGGAAGGTTCGATGGCGGTATCTCTCCGCGTGCGAGTGGCGCAATGACCAGGAGAACACGACGTTCCAGGTCCTGATCCCGCGCGAGGAAGTCGTGCTTTTACCCGTCAACATTTATTAGATGCAAAGACTCACGCCGTTTCAGACTTATGAATCCTATGAAGACAAAAGCAATCTCGTGTGTTCTGTTGGCCGCCGTGGGTGCGGCCCTGACCCTCACGCCGCCCGCCCGAGCCCTGCTGGCTGCGGAGAAGGAAAAGGCAACCTACCTCGGCGTCGCGGTTGGCGATGTCGATGACACCCTGCGCGAACAGCTCAAACTCGGCAGGGGAGTCGGTATCCGGGTCGAGACAGTCGTGCCCGACAGTCCGGCGGACAAGGCCGGATTGAAGGCGCATGACATTATCGAGAAGCTCGACGCGCAGGTCCTGTTCAATGCGCAGCAACTGACGGCGTTGGTGCGCAGCTTTGCGCCCGGGGACAAGGTGACCCTCGCATTGGTCCGCCAAGGCGACCGCCAAACCCTCGATGTGACACTGGGCGAGACCGAGATCGCCCAGGCCGGCAAAGTGCTGTTCGATGTCTGGGATGGGGCCAAAATGCCAGGCGGCGTCGAGGGATTGTTCCGGGCCCCCTTCGACAAGGCCATCATCCCCGACCTGGCCATCCAACCTCCCGGCAAGCCATCAGCCTATTTGGGGGTGGAACTCGGTTCCGTCGAGCCCGCGCTGGCGACACAGCTCGGTTTGGAGGACGAGTCCGGCGCGCTGGTGAGCATGGTGGTTGATGACAGTCCCGCCGCCAAGGCCGGGCTCAAACAGCACGACATCATTGCCAAGCTGGATGGCAAGACCGTTCGGGATGCAGCCGACCTGAGCGTCCGCATCGGCAAACACAAGAAGGGAGACAAAGTCACTCTCACCGTCATTCGCGGGGGCAAGCCGATTGAAATCGAGGCGACTCTTTCCGAGAAGGCGGCCGCCGATCCGGCCAGGTTCCAGGAACTCCTGCAGGAATACAGGATCGTGCCTCGCATCCGGACGCTGCGCACCGGGCCGGATCGGAACGAGATTGTCGTCCGCCTGGATTCCGAGGGCCAAGGCGACGCGCCTCACGTCGAACGCCGTATCATTGTTGGCCCCGCAAACGCCGGGGCGACCGCCGAGAGCGCCATCGTCAAGCCAGGGCACTCGACGGTCAGCCAGGTTTCCGTCGGGCAGAAGGTGATCGTGATGAAAACCGACGGAGGCACGAGCACGGTTCTCGAGGAGAAGGACGGACATCGCCATGTCACGGTCAAAGACGCGGAGGGAAAGGTCGTGTTCGACGGCGCTGTGAACTCGGACGGAGACCGGCAGAGACTGCCGGCTGAAGCGCGCGAGCAACTGGACCGAATCGAGCAGAGCCTCAAAGCGGGATTGGACACCGGGGGCAAGAACGTGATACACGAATTGCGGTTCGCGCCCGGTCCGACCGTTCCGGACGTCATTTAGGGCGATCGGCGATCCGATCGGGGGAATGCCGTCACGGGGCGACGGTGAGGAGGCCGGTGCGCGCGCATTCGACGAAAGACAACGATGAAAACGCACACGCTTTGGGCCTGGGTGCTGCTCGCCCTCGGTTTTTCTCTCAACGAGCAAGGCCAGGCGGCCGGCCTCGTCTGGCATTCGTCGCGCGCCGAGGCGGTGACGGCAGCGCGCAATTCGGCCAAACTCATCCTGTTGCTCGCGGGGCGGGACACCTGCAGCAACTGCACGTACATGAAGACGACCGTGTTCGAATCGCCTGCGGTGCGCGCGCTCATCGACGGCAACTATGTCTGCTGGTATTGCCCGATCGATGACTCGAGCGAATGGGAGGCCTACAGGGGCGGGCTTGGAGGGTTCACGTTGCCTCTGATCTGCGTGATCGATCCGGGAGATGCCTTGAACTATCTGGACCGGTCCACTTCCATCCAGTCGATCTCCGTATTCCAAGCGCGGCTGCTCGGCCACCTGCCCACCAGCGAGATCAGAGCCAGCCCAATCATCGAGTCCGGAGCGCGCCGCCTGCTCTGGCCGGGCGAGAGCACGTTCCGATATCGCGTGCTCGAGTCGGCGGATTTCGCCGCCTGGCGTTTTGTCGGCGCGCTTGTCCGGGGAGATGGTTCGCCCATCGAGTTCACAGGCGTCTCGGCCGACACGCCGCGCTTTTATCGGATCATGGGGTTCAAGTAGCTCTTCCAACCCGCACAGAAGTCATCCTGCGAGGAGCGAGCGGCAAAGCCCCCAAACCCAATGGCCGCAGCCCCGCGAGTCGCCGCGGCGTGGGGGGCATCTGCTTGGTTGCTCCTCAGTCACAGAGTTCAAGGCCATGCTCCTTCGTCGCGCCTCGCATCTGCCCCCATGGCGCTGGCGACAAAGTGCAGAGGTTATTTCCTGACGGCCCCTCAGCCCGCATTTCTCACCAACTGTTGATGTCATCTGAGCGGTCACGGTCACATTCACCTGAAATGGGGGCTCTCAGAAACCCGCGCCCCAAAACAGTTGGACCCAATCTCGACCACACTGTGTCGGGGTGCCCGACGCGCCCAAGCGGCTGGGGCGTATCCCGGCTCTGATGAACCGATGAGCCGATTCCCCTTGCTGGGCGCGGGTTTCACAGACCCGTGAATCTCACCCGCAAACCGTCCGGAATGCCGCGATCGCCCCAGTGGTGAGATTTCCGGGTCAGGGCCGACGCGGAGGCGTCGTCGAGGCGGACGGTCGGTCGCGATCGGTTGGTCGCGGTGCGCCGCCGAGCCAGTGGAAGTGGCGTTTGACCTCGCCGTAGAAACCGTGCGCGACGTAGCGGTTGGCCTCGGATTCCGTCGCGTAGCCGCAGAGCCAGGGGGCCGCGGCACGGCGTTTGGCCCCTCCGAGTTTCGAGAGGATGCGGACCAGCAGGAGCATCACGCCCAACACGCATGCCAGCATCACGGGGGCGAAGAGGGCCGTGCGATTCACCGCTTCGAGCCCGCTCAACGCCCCAACCGTCATTGGGGCCGCCGCGGCGAGCGCCGTGCCGAAGCCTTGCTGCGCGGCTCCGAGCGCGGCGGTCATGAGATGGAAGGCGAGCGCCGGCACGACGCCCAGCGCCACGCACAGAAGGGCCAGGAACACCTGCGGCCCCTGCATCAGCGCGCACACCTCGAGCTTGCGCTGCGCGGCAACGCGGGCCTTGACCAGGGCGCTGGCCCGGCCGAGGAAACTGACGCCGAAGAACTTCATGAACGAGGCGAGCGTGAGCGCGCTGGTGAGAATGGCCAGGACACCGCACACCGGGAGGTACTTGGCGGCGGCCGAACCCTGGATGGTCGCCACGTAGATGGTCCATTTGCTGGCGAAACCGTTGAGGAGCGGCACGCCCGAAATCGCCAGAGAGGCCACCAGCGCCGTCGCCGCCGTGAGGGGCATGAATTTCATCAGACCTCCCATCTGGTTGAGGTCCTGGGTGCCGGTCACATGACGCAGCGATCCGGCGTTGAGAAAGAGCAGACCCTTGAACAGGCCGTGATTGATCACGTGGAAGAGCGCCCCGAGGAACGCGACCGCCGCCAGTCCCGCGGCTCGGGGATCGGACGCGGGCAGCA
>DAOOQY010000558.1:0-3862 GCA_035389025.1 Verrucomicrobiota bacterium | reverse complement strand
CCAGCGAGCCAAATCCCCTCCAGCAAAACCGGAATTAATTTTTGCACAGACCCTTGGTGGAAAGGCAGGAGTCCCCATCGAAGTTGTAGAGCACCCGGCGCGGGCGCAGGTGCCGGTCGGTCGATGAGTCAGGATCAAGCCGCAGGAACCCACCCTCGCGCCGCACGCCGAGTCGCGCATCGATGGCCTGTCCGACGGGGTCTTCCCCGGTTTGGCCGAGGCGCCGGCGGATTTCGCGGCGCAACCACCAGTACCCCGAGTTCCACGAGTAAAGGATGTGTCCGTGCGGGTGCCCATCCACCGTGCTGATGGACTCGTTGAAGGCGGGCACGCGCGCGATTTCGCGGGCAATGCGTTCGGTGAGCAGCGCGTCGACTTCGGCGGCCGGCAGTCCGTGGACACCGGCGAGCAAGTAGTTCGCAGCGTCGTTCAGAAACCACGACCCGCCGAAGCAGTAAACGCCGCTGTGCCCCGGCAGCAACGAACCATCGGCCTGCGAGATGACACGCAGGCCGTAGGGCGTCTTGTCTTTCTCGGACGTGCGGTGGTGCGTCAGAACCTGCTCATCCGTGAGCAGCTTCTGTCCGAAGACGGCATACGTGAGCGTGGCGCCATAGAGCGTGTCTTGTCCGAGCGTGTCGCGGAGCTTGCGGCTGGTCGGCATGAAACCGCGGTCGGGGTTGAACAAGGATCGGTAGCCCGCAATGGCCCGCTCGATGTCCGCCGCGGTCACGTCCAAACCCAGCTCCTTTGCGGCGAGGAGTGCGCCGCAGTGGAAGCCCTGGTTGCTTGCGGGACAGTCGTCCGGGTCATACTCGAGGACATCATGGTAGGTCTTCCAGCCCCGGGCGGAGGGCGCCCCCGGCAGCGGCGGCGGAACATAGAGACCGTTGGTTTCGTTCTGACGGATGAACGCGTACGCCTGGCGCACCAGGGCTTCATTCACCGTGCCGCCGGCGCGTCTCATCAGCACGGCCCAGATCAGGTAGTACTGCGCGTTGTCCTCGTAATCCATCCGGGTCCAGAATACCGCGCGCTGGGACTCGATGGTCTTCTCCGGGTCGTCGAGCCCCATCGCGGTGTAGAAACCGTCGCTCACCCATTGCTTCCAGCCGTAGCCCGGTCCGGAGATGAAGATGTAGCGTCCGTCGCGCGGCTGGTGGTTCGCGTCGAGCGCCAGGTTGCGGCGCAGGAGAAAAAGCGAGGTGTTGCGCAGGATGGCTTCCACGACCGAGGTGTTCCAGCCCTTGGCGTTGGCGACAGCGACGTGCGCCGCCACCTGGGCGTCATAGTGGTCGCGCGCTGCGCTGGCGAAGACCCAGGTCGTGAAGCGGCGGGTCTCCCCCGCAGCGAGCGTTTGCCAGCCGTCCATCTGGTATTGGTAGGTGTCCCGCGCATCCTCCGGTGGCTTGATGAGCAGTGGATAGGGATCGCGGCCATCGCCCGCCAGCACGGCCAGCCGATGGACCGCTGGATCCAGCAGAAGCTGGCAGCGGTTCTCCCACAGCCCCGGCGAGTCGCATGCCAGACCGACGACTCGGCCTTCCGTCCGCAGCATCACCACGGGGAACGTCTCCGTGTTGGCGGAGCCCCGCACCGTGTCGAACAGCGTGCGCGTGCTCACGGGGCCGGTGAACGAAGCGAACTCGCCAGCCGCCGCCGTCTCGAAGGGAAAGCCCACGGCGAACTGCCGGGCGGCTCCCGCGTGCACCTCAAGTGTTCGTTCCACCAAGGAAGGAGTCTTTCGCGCGATCCGCCAGCGCAAGGTAAGCGCACCGGCCTCGGCCGGCCCCAACTCGATGACGCCATCCCGTTCCTCGCGCGTCCGGAAGCGCACGGCCATCCACTCCTCGCCAGGCTGTCTCAGTTGGACTCCGGCGGGGGCGTCGTCCGGCGAGCGGCCGACCGACTGGTCACCTGACCAGTACTCGATGCGCCAACCGCTCGCCTCCTCGCGCAGCACCGTCCGCAACTCGACACCCCGGGCGCCGCTGGGGAGCCAGACGCACACCAAGGCGAGGACCAGACAGAAGGGAATGCGGGTTTTCATGTTTCGGTTGGCGTTCGGCCCTCAGGCTACTTGGTGCCCCGGCGCAATTCAATCCCGTCGGGTGATTCGCGAACCGATCGTCGGCGCACAGGCAGGTGCCTCTCGATCCGAGTTGTTCACAGCTTTCTCGACAAATGATCGGAGGCCTTCGGTGTCGCGCATGGGGTCGATCTTCACTTGGTATTTGACTTCGACCGGGATGCGTTTGACCCCAATCGTCAGAACGAAGTCCACCTCTGGCTCGCCATGCCGTTCCGGGAAATGAGCAATGTCCAGCCCCGTGATGGTGGACAGGACGGCGCCAGTCACGCTCTCGGCCAGGTGCCCGGCGACCACTGTCAACTCCGGTTCCTCATGCAGCCTTCTCGGGTCCAGAGGAATCTGCTCCTGCAGCCAGCTCGCCCTCAACCCGTGATCCACCAGACAGAGCTTCGGGCTGCCCCGTTTGCGCTTGAGGCGAATCTCCAGGGGAGGAATCAGTCGCAGCAAGAGTGCGTCGCCGAGGAACCGGAGATATGCGTTGATCCGCTGAGCGCCGACATTGGCCTCCAAGACCCGCTGGGCTTCGCGAGCCAACGTCTGGATCGTGGGTGTCTGACCGGCGTAGCGACAGCAGAGGCGGAACAGCTCTTCCAGCAGCGCGGGGTCGCGTTTTCGGCCTCGTTCACCGAGTCGAAGATCATGCTGAATGACCCGCTTGATGACTGTTTCGTTCAACTGATCGGCCACTTGTTCCCACGGAGCGGTGGCGCGCAGGTGAGCCAAAGGGTAGCCACCGCGTTCTGAGAAAACAGCAAACGCGGCATCCCGGGTCTGCTCCCGGGCGTGACCATACTCACGCAATCCCGTCCAAAACGACGCATGGGCGAGTGCTTCCAGGCCGTTGTCCTTCAGATATGGCTCTCCAAGATCAAACCCTCGGAGCGCTGCGATCTCAGTCAGCGACAGCGTGCCGGCTTCGAGCGAGGTGATTCGACCTGCCAGACTGTCGCGCCCGGCTTCGATCCGCAGCGCCGAACTGCCCGTCACCACGACTTGCACGGTGGACGAATCCACCAAGGACTTCAACTGGGGCGCCCACCCTCTCACGCTCTCCGCGTATCCCCCCTCTCCACCGATCCCACGCCTCCAGCACCAGGCGGCGGGTGCGGTATTCGCCATACTTGCCTGATTGGGCGTGCCGCTTCTGGTCGGCTGGAGTTTCGTCAAGACGCGATGCGATGGATTGTCGAGATCATCGCACGCCTACTACGCCCCAAACCACGCCAATTGGCAAACACTATTTCCAACCTCAACAACTGCAACCCTTCAGGAATTTAAACAGAATAACCGTGCTGCCGTTGCCAGGCTTTGCCGAATGACCTTGCCATTCACTTTGACCCTGGCATAGAAGGTTGCGCTTGGAACGTATTGCAGCAGATGCGGGACCCTACTGAACGAGCGCCATTTGCCGTCTTTCGAGAGGCGGCCGCTTCGCTTGCCATCGGGCAGCGAGGGAAGGAAGCCTGTCGTCATCAATCCGAGGGATACAATGGAAGAGTCAAGGCCTCGGATTCAACTGTAAGTTGTTGATTATCAGCTAGCGCGCGCGTGGCGGAATGGCAGACGCGCCAGACTTAGGATCTGGTTCCGAAAGGAGTGGAGGTTCGAGTCCTCTCGCGCGCACCAAATCGAGCGGCTTGGACCGAGGAGGGACGGCGTCAGCGGCTCCGCGTGGCAGGCGGCTGTGGGTGGGGGATAAGGGCGGGACACAACGTTCAACGTTCAACGCTCAACACTCAACGTTCAACGCTCAACACTCAACGTTCAACG
>DAOOQY010000557.1:0-3870 GCA_035389025.1 Verrucomicrobiota bacterium | reverse complement strand
ATTCTCATCGGTCTTACTGCAGTTCTCATGCCGGCGTGTCTGTGGGCGGCCGACGCGCCCGCCTACCGCGCAGCGCGATCCGTTCACCTCGGCTATACGGCGCCGGACGGCGACCTGTTCTACACCGAGATGATTGTCGATGAATCCGTCAATGGGAGCTACTTCATGGCGTGCGGATGGAACACCGGTTACTTCGGTCTCCAACAGCTTTGGAAGCCGGAGGACAAGGTGGTGATTTTTTCGGTCTGGGATCCCACCCAGGGAGACGACCCCGGCGCGGTCGGGGCCGAAGACCGGGTTGAAGTGCTCCACGAAGGCGAAGGTGTGCGGATCAAGCGGTTTGGCGGCGAGGGCACGGGCGGGCAATGCATGGCGCCGTTCCCCTGGAAGATTGGCGAGACCAACCGGTTTCTCCTGCGCGCCGAAGTGCAGGATCGGAAGACCGCCTATACGGCCTGGGTCTATCAACCTGAGAAGCAGACATGGTGGAAGCTCGCGACCTTCCGCACGCGCACCGGAGGGCAGACGCTCAAAGGCTATTACTCGTTCGTCGAGGATTTTCGCCGCGACGGCCAGAGCGCCCTCGATGTGCGGCGCGCGCGCTATGGCGGCGGCTGGGTCCGACAGGGCCCCGACGCATGGACCCCGCTCGCCAACGCCCGTTTTACCGCGTCGGGAGCCGAGTGGGAAGCGAAGGAGACGATTGATGCGGGTCTGACTAACGGCTGGTTCTACCTCGCCACCGGGGGCTCGACCAAACAGTCCCGACCCCTGAGCAGTGTCATCCAGTTGCCCGCCTCTCCGACTTCACCGCCCGACTGGCTGCGGCTTATGGGCGGTGCGCCCGGTCGGCCTGACTGATGAAAAGCCTCAGAAAGCCGGCTTGCAGCCTGCTTAGCCCGGATATTTCATAAGGCTTCGCGGGGTCTCATATCCGGGCTCTGGCAAAACCGCGCCAGGCTTGAGAGCCTGAGAAATGCAACACACTGCGCCTATGGCAGACTGCCCTCGGAATCCCAAAATGAATCCTTGCATCTGGCGGCGGATGCCATAAATTCCCCCTGCTTTTTCTGGAAGCGAGCGTAGCTCAGTCTGGTAGAGCGCAACCTTGCCAAGGTTGATGTCGAGGGTTCGAATCCCTTCGCTCGCTCCAATCTTCATCTCAGAATCTCGTGTGGACGCTCATTCGAATCGGATTGGCGCTCGGCCTTCTGGCCGGTGGTGTGTTTTGGCCGTGTCAGGCGGGTCCTTTTCAGAGCGGTGAGGTCTGGATTCGGCAGGTCTACATTCACGGGGGCACTCTGACATCCGCAGCCGAGCAGAGGGTTCGGCGGCACATGAGGGCTTCCGCCGAGCACGCCAAGAGCGTTTTTCACCAGGTCGGCATCCGGCTGCAGGTGAGCGAGCCGGCTTTGTTCGCGTCGTTCGATTCCCAGGGCCTGCCGCTGCCTGTTGGCATGACGGACGCGGACTTCGTCGCGCTTCTTGCCTGGTACGATCAGGAACATCGTTTGCCCGGCGTTGTGCCGGTCTTCTTCGTGGATCATCGGGCGTCTCATCCGTCAGGTGTGGCCTGTTCGGAGGACAAGGCTGTCGAACTCGGCGCGCCGACGCCCGGGGTGATCATCGATCACCCATCCGACTGGGCAATCGTCTGGCAGTATTCGGCTGACGAGCTGGCGCATCAACTGGGCCACGTGTTGCTGAACCGACATCGTTATGCGCCCTTCGGGGCCGAGAACACGCACTTGGCGGTCGCGGGCGCGCTGATGTGCAGCGCCGGGCCGCCGGTGTCTCGCAAGCGCCCCGCGTACCAGGCTGCTCATGATCAAGATGAGGGCGTGGACGTCATCGATTTCGATTGGGTCGGAGAGTTTGGCAGCGGGGCTCGCGCAAGCCAGGTTGAAGGCCTCTACACGGGCTCATCGCTGGTTCGCAAGACGGAGACCCTCGCCTGGGGCGCGGGCGTGGGTCTTGGGCAGCACATCGCCGATGATCCGTCGCCGACGCCTCCGGCAGTGCTGTCGATTGCATACGACGCCGATGCGAGCGGCCTGGTCTTTGGGGGGCGCCTTTCCGTCCCGGTGATGAGGACGATTCGGGAAATCGAGGCCGGATCGCCTGTGCCGATCACGCGGGTCGAATCCACGGGGGCAACGGTCGAGGTTTCGGCCTGGAGCCGGCGCAAGACGGAATCGGTGATCGAAGTGTGTCTGGACGCCGTTTTCAACGGTCTGTCAGCCACAGACAAGCCATCCGGGTTCAGCCCTGTGCCTGTGTTTTCATTCAGCGACCCGTTGACCGTGAGGGTGGGCGCGATTCCGGAGGTCGAGAGTCCGGCGCTGACGCGTGTGTATGTCCAGAGGACGCCTTTGGACGGCATGCGCGAACTCGGGCCGGCGGAGTATGTTGTGGCGGGAGCGACGAATCTGGTCGTGGAGAAGGCTCTTCTTGGCGAAGGGGGCGTGTTGCGCTGGAGGTTCACGGTGCCCGATGTGACGGCGCCGCTCTGGTATGGCGGTGACATGAACAACGACGGCGCATTCAATCTCGACGACATCCTCCGGCTGGCCGCGCGCCTGGGCAACGAGTCCTCACCCTTCGACATGACCGGCGATGGGCGCGTCAGTCTGGATGATCTGAGCAAGCTGGTCCGGGAGAGGATTCGCACGAAGCTCGGCGACACGAATCTGGATGGACTGGTCGATGAGCGCGATTTCGACATCGTCAAGACCAACTGGATGGCGGCGGGGAACTGGCCCAACGGGGATTTCGACGGTGACCGGCTTGTGAGCGAGACGGACTTGGCAATGCTCTCGGCGAACTGGGACGGCCGGCCAGTGCGCTGGCAAGGTTATCCGATGATCCGACATACCGAAATCGCGGTGTCGATCCTACCGATCACCGCTGCGCGTCTGGACTGGGCATCGATGGCTGACGACCGCTATCAATTCCAGACCTCGACGGACTTGGCGCTGTGGAGCGAGGATGGTTTGTCGGTGATCGGGACCGGCGGCCCGCTCTCGAGGTGGGTGCAGGTGTCGACCGAGCCGGCTCGGTACTTCAGGCTGGCCGCAACGGACGATTCCAATTCGAGGCTGGGTGTGGGGGCGGTCGGCGCGGCTTTCCGTGCGTCCTGGGCTTCCGTCGATGCACAATGGTACCAGGTGCAAGCCTGGCTGCCGCTCGATTCCCGGGGCGAGGCCGCGTGGGTGAACCAGGGCGTTCCTGTGCGGGGCGACGGTTCGCTGCTGACGGCGGTTGTGCCCATCGGCTCGGCCGATGCGAATCGGGCGGGGTGTCGTGTTCTTCTTGTGCCGTGAGCAAGCGGCCGTGTCGGGCGGGGTGGCGCGCCGCCTTTCCGGGCGCCGCGGCTCCGACGGACACTCGAGTTGCAGCCTACTCTCCGGCGAGGAGCCGGTCCCAGAGCCGCTCGTTCGTCATGGCGCGGAGCAGGAAGGCCTCGCTTTCGATCTGCGGGTTGACGGCGGGAGGCTCGATCGGGAGCGTGATCCGGAGGCTGAGGCCGGTTCCGGTCTTGGGTTCGATGGCGACTTTGCCGCCGTGATGGTAGACGAGGAAGTAGCATGCCATGAGGGAAAGTCCCGATCCCTGGGCCGTGCCGGTCCGGTGGATCAGCGGGTCGAGGACCGAGAGAATGGCCTCGGGCGGCAAGCCGGGGCCGTTGTCGCGGACGAAGCAATCCACCTCGCGGGGCTGGCCGCGCTCGTTGCGCAGAGCGGCTTCGAACGTGACGGAGGCGCCGTCGGGGAGGTTGGTCAATTCGTCGCGCAGGAGGAGATCGAAGAGCTTTGCGAACCGCTCGCCATCGACTCGGAGGGGGGGGAGGTCGTTCGGCACATTGTTGAG
>DAOOQY010000556.1:0-3873 GCA_035389025.1 Verrucomicrobiota bacterium | reverse complement strand
TCCGTGTTCATGGGCTTCGATGCGTCTCGGCCCCTATCAAAACGCGGCCTGCAACCGGAATACAACTCGAATCGCAGTTCCCAATCGCAGTTTGTGAAACTTCGTCGAGCACAACGGGGTCCTGAGGGTGCTGGGCATCCAATCCCCGCACAAACGCAAGTCGGTGCAAAACCAGAGGAACTATTATGAACGCATCTCTTCGCCATGCCATGGCCGCCACCGCGCTGGCCGCCTGGCTGGTCGTCCCCGTCATCGCCGCGGAACCGCCCGAGGCCCAAATCGACTTCGGCGCCTTCACTCCGTCTGATTCCGGCGGCGAGTTCGTCGAGGTCCACATCCGTGGCAACCTGATCGCCATGGCGGCGCGTCTGGCGGAAAAGGCGGAGCCTGAGGTGGCCCAACTGATCCGCGGCCTCCAGCTCATCCGCGTCAATGTCATCTCGCTGGACGACAGCAATCGCGCCGAAATGCAGCAGCGCGTCAAGACCATCCGGGCCGATCTGGATGCCCGGGGTTGGGAACGCATCGTGACGGTCCGCAATCCAACGGACGACGTCGGCGTCTACCTCAAGATGCGTGGCGACGAGGCGATCGAAGGAATCGTTGTCACCATCATCGATGGCGCCAGGGAAGCCGTTCTGGTCAACATCGTGGGCAATCTGAAGCCCGAGAAACTGGCCATGATCGGCGAGCGATTCCATATCGAGCACCTCAAGCATCTGGGACCTGTCGCCGAGACGCCCAAGGCGAACTGACGCGGGAGGGTGCGGCCCTTCTGCGCGCGCACCTGTCATTCTCATGGACCTTCCCTTTCGGAGGGCCAAGTTCCACGAGGCCCTGATTGGTGACAGTGATTGTGTCAAGACAGGGACTCTCCCGCGGCTGCGCGATCGCCCCTCCGACAGGGACCGATGTTCACCGCATGTTCACTCAACGCAGTCCAAGACAGAACAGACCGATTCTCCCGTCCTATGAATACTTCTCCCTCGGCCTCGACGCGCGGCTCGGTGCAGACCATTCTGCTCGGCGGGCTGGCACTCGCGCTGGCGGTCATCGTCCTGCTGCCCCTCATGGTTCCGGCGGCCCTGTATCTCTCCCTGCGTCCCAGCGGCCGCCTCGACGTCCTGCGCCAAGCCGTGGCTCGATCGGCCGGGATCGAGCTCGAGCCCGAGATCGAGATCGCCCTGCGGCCCGCGGCGTGCGCCCTCCTGCGCGCCGGCGCCGCGCTGGCCGGCCATCCGCCTGAATTGCATGCCGCCCTCGGCGCCATCCGTGCCGTCGAAGTGGGCGTCTACCAGGTTGCCTCGTCGAAGCCATCTGCCAAATGCCGGGCCATGCTCGGCGAACTCGATCGCGCCATGGCGGCCCGCGGATGGGAGCGGATTGTCGGGGTGGTGAACGCAGGCGACATGGTCGCGGTGTTCGCCCCTCAGAACATCCGCTCGCATCGGGACCTCTCGCTGGCTGTGTTGGTCTTCGATGGCTCCCAAGTCGTGGCGGCCTCCGTCCGAGGCGATCCCCAGGCAGTGATCGATTTCGCCTTGGACCACGCGCGGCATCATCATGT
This sequence comes from Verrucomicrobiota bacterium, assembly GCA_035389025.1. GTDB lineage: Bacteria > Verrucomicrobiota > Verrucomicrobiia > Limisphaerales > J093 > MWFF01. Next base: position 2,306 of record DAOOQY010000556.1, on the reverse strand, counting down.
CCCCCGGCTGGCCCTGACCCGGTGAGCCCAGCCTCGGTGTCGCGATCCCGCATCAGCCCCGGATGATCCGCGCGTCATCCGGGTCCAGCCCTCGGCGCGATCCGCCTCACCATCGCCTGCGGGCCACGACGAACGCATTGAACATCGCGTACCGCAGCGGGGTGAGATTCAGCAGGTATTCGATCGGCTGCCGCACGTACCGATCGGTGCACTCGACGCGCTCGATCGCGCAGCCGAGACGATCAAGGAAGAATGCCATCTCCAGGCCGTTGGTGGCCACGATCGCGTCATCGTCCGGTGTGAACGGTTCCTTCACGATCGGCTTCATCCGGTCGAATCGCACCGCGTCAGGCGCGGCGCGGATTTGGCGTCGTTTGGCCAGCAGCCGCCGCGCATTGCGCCACTTGTTGCCCAACCCGCGCATCCTCGGATGATAGTCGCGCCAGCCCAACGCCCGAAAGAAGTTCGGACTCGACACAACCACCCGGGCCCCTGGACGCGCCACACGCACCAACTCGGCGAGAAATGCCTCCGGACTCTCGACGTGCTCGAGCACGTTCAGAGCGCCCACCGACCCGAAATGCCGATCCGGAAACGGCAAATGCCGCCCATCGTAAACCTGGCAATCCAGACCCACTCCTCGGGCCTTTGCGACATTCGGTTCGGACACCTCGACGCCGCAGACCTCATAACCCCCGTCCCGCAGCCGGCGCACCACCTGTCCGACGCCGCAACCGACATCCAGCGCCCGGTCGCCCGCCTGATCCGGACGCAACGTGTCGGCGTACTTCGCGTAAAAGCCCTCGTCCCATCCCGCGAGAAACTCCGCGTACGCCTCGTTGTGCAGATACGTCTCTTGATGACCCATTCGGTTTCCGACAATGCACCATCCCCCTCCCCGGGACAAGGATCGACGCGACGCCATCCTTGTCGAGGCAGCCACCCTGCGGCAGGCCAAGTCGATCCGAATCCGACCTTGGCCCTTGACAACATACTACCACGGTAGTACTACTGCGGTCGTTAAAGCGATCTCTTGTATGCGTCAGAACACATTTCATCGCCTCGGCGACCTCCAGTTGCGCCTCATGCAATCGCTCTGGGCGCGCGGCGAGGCCAGCGTCGCGGACATCCACGCCACCCTTCCGGGTGGAGCGAATCTGGCCTACACCACCGTGGCCACCATGCTGCGGAAGATGGAGGCGCGCGGACTTGTCCGGCACCGGATCGAAGGCCGGACGTTCATCTACTCGGCAGCCGTCGCCCAGGAACAGGTGAGCGGCGGCATGGCTGAGCACGTGCTCGATCGCCTTTTCGGCGGCAGCGTCGAGGCGCTTGTCAGCCACCTGCTCACCCGCCGCGAAGTCAGCCGCGACGAACTCGTTCGCCTGCGGAAGCTGATCGGGGAAAGGAGCCGCTCCTCATGAACCCGCCGCCCACGATCGGACTTTGGTTGCAGACCCTGGGCCTGCTGGCCGCGCAGAGCGCCTTATTGCTGGCCGTCGCAGGCCTCAGTCAAGGCATGGCCCGCGCGCCGCAGAGCCGGCGTCGCGTCTGGTTGGCCACACTGGCCGGCGTAGCTTTGCTTCTGGCAAACTCGCTTGCCGGACTAGACCGTTCCCTCGCCAGGCACTTCGCGGCCGGCGCGCCTTCCGCCCCGGCAGTCATCGTTCGTGGCAACTTGCCAGTGACGTCCGCACCGACCGGTGCGGACGCGAGTGAAACCAGCCTCCGGTCCGCCGCGGCCACCGACGCGGGCTTGTCCAGCGACCTGCCGTCGACCCCGGTCGGCACAAGCTGGCCGGCGTGGCTCTGGCTGGCGGGCGCTGCCGCCATCGGGCTCTGGTCGCTGGCGCCGCGAATCTGGCTGGCTTGCGCCGGTCGGCACGCCCCCGCCGCCGAATCGCCGGAGTTCCAGAGGCGGATGCAAAGCCTTGCGGGGCGGCTGAACATTCGCCGCCGTGTGCGGGTGGTCTGCCTGCCCCGGCTCGCCGGGCCGGTGGCCTTCGGCATGGTCCGGCCCAGCATCGGATTGCCGGCGGACTTCTGGACCGCGCACTCCGCCATCGAGCAGGACGCGATGCTCTCGCACGAACTCGCCCACCTCGCCGCGCGCGATCCGTTGTGGCTCGCGCTGGCGAACGGGCTGGCGGCGCTGCTCTGGTGGCATCCGTTGGTCTGGTGGGGGCGGCGGCAGTTGCGCGCCGCCTGCGAGTCGGCCGCCGATGAGGCGAGCCTGGTGGTCGAGGACGGCCCCGCAGTGCTGGCCGGCTGCCTGGTGGCGCTGGCGTCGCGCTGGCAGCAACGCG
>DAOOQY010000555.1:0-3876 GCA_035389025.1 Verrucomicrobiota bacterium | reverse complement strand
GCTATGTCGCCAACCACTTCGCCCTCCGGCGCGAGTTGGCCCGCGCGGGCATTCCGCGGCGCGAGCCGTGGCAGCGGACCGATCTTCCTCTGCTCTGGAGCTTCGCCGTGCCGTCCGGTCTGGCCATGCTCATGGTCGGGCTGGTCCATTGGGCCTGTTGCGCGATCCTGATGAACCAGCCGGGGGGGAGCGGGGAGATGGGGGCGTTCAACGCGGCAAACCAGTGGTACACGGCTCTGATGTTTCTCCCGGCACTGTTGGGGCAATCGGTTTTGCCGATGATGGCCGAGCAACTGGGCGCGGCGGGCAAACGACAGAGTCTGCAGTTGCTGCGACTGTCGATGAAACTCAATGCCTGCACCGCGCTCCCCGTGGTTCTCCTTTGCCTGGCCAGCCCGTGGATCATGGCCCTGTTCGGACCCAATTTCGCGCATGAATGGCCGGCGCTCGTGGCCGTGTTGGTGACTGCGGCGCTTGTGGCCGTGCAGATTCCCGTCGGACAGATGATCATTGCCAGCGGCAACATCTGGCCCGGGTTCTGGATGAACGTGGGTTGGGCGATCGTGTGCCTGGCCGGCAGTTGGGCCCTGGCGGGTTGGGGGGCGCTGGGGCTTGCGACCGCCCGGCTGGTTGCCTACACTGCCCACGCCGTGTGGACCATTTGGTACGCTTTTCGCCTCTTGCGCGCCGAGAGCCGCTGACCTTGCGTGAACCCGACTGACGTCATTCCGTTGCTGCCGCCCCTGCCGCCCAGCGTCAGAGCCGGGCGTGTCCCGCAGTGGCCCCTGGACCGGCTCATCCACCGCGCGTGTCCGGTCTGTGGCGGCGATGCGCCGCGTCCGATTTGCCGGAGGCCGGATCGGCTCGTCGTGGCCTCGTGTGTTGCGTGCGGCATGCATTACCTGCCCGAGATTCCCAGCGAGTCGGAGATGCAGGCGTTCTACAGGAACTATGGCGAGTACAAAGGGCTCTGCCCGCCGCCCGAGCCGAGGTGGCGGCGCTGGGTCCCGTGGCAACGACCCAATCCGTTCCTCGAAATCCTGCTTCAGACCGGTGGTTTGGCCGGCCTGCACCTTTGCGAAGTCGGCTGCACCTACGGTTACTTCCTCCGCAAATGCCGCATCGCAAAGGCGCGCGTGACCGGGGTCGAGTGGGACGAGCAGGCGCTGACCTACCTGCGCGCTTTGGGCATCCCGGCTCACAAATCCATGCCCGACGATGCCGCCTTCGACGTGGTCTGCGCGTTCCAATTGATCGAGCATCTGGCCGATCCAAGCGGATTCGTCGCTGACGTTGCCCGGCGGTTGGCGCCCGATGGACGGCTGTTGCTCGCGCTTCCGAACGGCAGCGAAGTGGACCGCATCGGTCCGACCTGGGTTGGATTCCGACTCGATCTCGAACACTTCAATTACTTCAGCACACGAACGCTCGCCGCGCTGCTTGCGCGGCACGATCTCTACCTCGAACAGGTGTGGGAATACATGCAGGCCGACTTGCCCCGAGCCGATGCGCGGCCTGCACGGCGCGGGCGCGTCGGGCGTCTGATCGCAAGCGTCTGGAACCGCCTCGGGCAGGGTCCCTACCGCCTTGACGGCACCTATATCCTGTGCGCCCTGGCGCGCAAAACAACTCGCTCATGACCTACGCCGACGGGCATCCTTTTCATCGGTCGGGACAGGCAGCGCTGTCCGATCTCAACACCGCCGAGTGGATCGCTTTGTTTGCCCGGCTCGAACGGGAAGCGGAGCGGTTCCGGCAGCACGAGTCGTCTTTTCGGAGCCCCGAGTATCCATGGCCACGGGATCCGCTGCACGACTGGAGCCGATGCTGGGAGTATCCGTACGCCTACTATCATCTCGAACGCTTCATTCAACACGCCCCCGCCGCGTCACGCCCGGTCGTCGTGGACGTCGGAAGCGGCGTCACCTTTTTCCCATTCGCCCTGGGAACGCTCGGATACGACGTCGTCTGCACCGACACCGACCCGATCTGCCGGACGGACCTCGAGCGGGCCGTCCCGCTGGTGTCCGCCGCGCCCGGGCGGGTCAGCTTCCGCATGATCGAGCAAGGGCGCCTGCCATTGTCGGACGGCGAGGCGGGTGTCGCCACCTGCATCAGCGTCCTCGAACACATCCCGGATTTCGAATCGACGGTGCGCGAGCTTGCGCGCGTGGTGCGGCCTGGGGGATTGGCGGTGCTGACCAACGACCTTGATTTGCGGGGCGATCACGAGATTGGGCCCGAGCGTTACCGGGCCTTGCGCGCGGAGTTGCTCAGACACTTCGAGTGGGTCTGGCCCGAGGCGGCGGTTCATCCCGCGGACTTGTTGCGCACCTGCAATGGGCCCTACCGTTCCGAGACTCCGCGCGGGATGCGTCGGGCGTGGTGGCTGTTCCGGGAACAGGTTGTGAAGAGGATGTTGGGACGGAAGCGGTGGCCTTTGTTGGTGTACGACCTGGCTGTCCAGGCCTTCGTCTTGCGCCGGAAAGCCTGAACACACCTCCTGTGAAAGAAGGGCTGACGTCCTGCTCTCCCTCGCCGCTGAGAATCGAGAATTGTTTGATATGAAGACACCAGTGCTCGTCGAAGCATGCGCCAACTCGCTCACCTCCGCTCTTGCTGCCCAGGCGGGAGGCGCCGCCCGAGTCGAGTTATGTTCCGCGCTGATCGAGGGGGGCGTGACTCCCAGCGCCGCGGTCATCGAGTTGGCGCGCCAAGAACTCAACATCAGGCTGCATGTCCTGATCCGACCCCGCGGCGGGGATTTCTGCTACGACGACACCGAGGTGGGGGTGATGACGCGCGACATCGAGTTCTGCCGGCGCGCCGGGGTGGACGGGGTGGTGATTGGCATGTTGGCACCGGACGGCAGTGTGGATGTGGAGGGGACCCGGGCGTTGGTTGCGGCGGCGCGCCCGATGCAGGTGACATTTCACCGCGCCTTGGACATGGCTGCCGACGCCGAGCGTGCCCTGGACGATGTGCTGGCGCTGGGGGTCGAGCGTCTGCTGACGTCCGGCCAGCGGGGCAGCGCTTTCGAGGGCAGGGGACTGATCGCCAGCCTCGTGCGGCGGGCCGGGGCGCGCCTGATCGTGATGCCCGGGGCGGGCATTCACGAGGGCAATGTGCGCGAACTCATCGAGGCCACCGGCGTGCGCGAGGTGCATCTCTCGGGCCAGAGCAAGATCGCCAGCCGGATGATCTACCGCAATCCGCACGTCTTCATGGGCGTGCCCGGCCTGCCCGAGTACGAGATCGGGGTCACGGACGTGGGCAAGATCCGGCGCGTTGTGGAGGCGGCGAACCAGCCGGCTTGAGACCGTCCATGTCCAGGCTTTTGGGCATAGCGGGCATTCGCAGGGCTCCTGGGGTCCTCAGCCAGCCTGTGCCATGGGCTTCCAACAGCCATGACCAATGACCAACCGCTATCCCACTCGAGCTCAAGAACGATCCGGCACCGGAACCAAGCCGCCGCACAACCATCAACTCCTGCCTTTATGAACACGCGATTCTCGACGGGGATCGCACTCCCTGTTGCGCTGGGACTATTGCTGTCGGCACCAGGACCGGATGGGATTGCCCAGCCGATTCAGTGCACGGCGTCGAAGGTGGAAGGCAATCAGGTGGCGATCTCCTGGAGCACCGTGGCCACCAGATGCTACATGGTGGAGACCAAGCGCAGCCTGACGGAGCCGTGGACGGAGCATACGGTTCTCACCGCTACCAATGAGTTCCTTTCATTGCTGGTGACGGTGGAGCCTGGTACCCACTTTTACCGGGTCGCCAGATACGAGCCGCCCCCTCCGGGCATGGCCCTGATCCCCGCGGGCACGTTTCAGATGGGGGACGCTCTCGGCGAGGGGGAATCCGACGAAC
>DAOOQY010000554.1:0-3878 GCA_035389025.1 Verrucomicrobiota bacterium | reverse complement strand
TGGGTCCATTCTCATGAGCGCAGGTGGGTCAATTCTCGTGAGCGCCAACGCCACAACCACCCAGTCAGCGCCTCCTGCCGACGCCGCCAAACCGGCAGCCGATGCCAGCGCCGCTGCGGCGCCGTCGGCCGGGCAATAAGCGACTGCGTCACACCCCGGGCTCCGCTCCGCCCCCGCGCACACGCGGGCGGAGGATGTCCCAATGACCGATTCCATGTCGCGATCGCGACATGGAATCGGTATGGGTCTGGCGCGATGGCTGCCTGGAGTTCTATTCCGACCCGGTCGGCCTCGACTCCACGGCCCTGCTGCTCCTGAAGGCCAGCCAACTCAGCGCCATCATGAGAAGCAACCCCGCCGCGTGCCTGATTCCGGATCGATAGACGACCGGCGCGGCCAGACCCGAGATCAGGGCGAAGATCAACGTCTGCACAAATCCCTGGAGCGAGGAGGCCAACCCCCTGTTGCGAGGGAACAGGTCAAGACTCTGGATCGTGACCACGGGCGCCATCAGGGCGAATCCCAGGGTGTAGGTGCACAGCGGCGGTAGGGCCCACCAGACTCGCTGCGGCAGCCAAAGGTTGCCGATGACGTTCAGGGCTGCGCCTGCGGCCATGAGTGCGAAACCCCACTGGACGAGCCGGGCCGGCGCGATGCGCCCCGCGAGCCGCCCGCTCAACGCGGAACCGACAATCAATCCGAACACGATCGGCCCGAAAAGCCACCCGAATTGGGTCTCAGTGAGCCTGAGGATATTGATGGCGACATCCGGCGCCGTTGCGACGTAGAGCAGGAATCCCCCGCCGCCGAAGCCCAGAGCGAGGCAGAGAAGAACAAACGTGGGATGACCGAGGGCGACCGTGTAAGACCGCAGCAACCGGCCAGGATGAAAGGTCTGACGCAGGTGGCGGGGCAAACTCTCGGGCAATGCCAGCCAACAGGCCAGCCACAGTGCCGCGCCCAGCAATCCCAAGAACAGAAACGGCCCTCGCCATCCGAACCAGACATGCAGCCAGCCGCCGATGATCGGCGCCAACACGGGACCCAGAGCGCTCACCATCGCAACCTGGGCCATGAACTTCTGCGCCTCCGCCCCTTCGAAACAGTCGCGGATCACGGCGCGGCTCACGATCATCCCCGCCCCTCCGGCCAGACCTTGGACCACGCGCAAGCCCAACAGCCATCGAAAGTCGGGCGCCAACACGCACGTCACCGCGGTCGCGGCATAGACGCCCAGGGAAACGAGAATGACGCGCCGACGACCGAATGAATCCGACAACGCCCCATGAAAGAGGTTCATGCCAGCCAGGGCCGCCAGGTAGAAGCTGAGCGTGGACTGCACCTCAATCTCGCTCACGCCGAAATGGGCTGCCAGCGCCGGAAAGGACGGGAAGTACGTGTCCACCGAAAAGGGGCCCAAGGCGGACAAGGCGGCAACAATCAGGGCGATGCGGGCCCGGTGCACGGGGGGGCCCGCACCTCTTGATCCTCTCTCTCTCTCGATGAGACCGCGCTCTGGGAGATCGACGCTCTTGGGACCGAGGCCTCGCGCTGCTTGTTGACACCGCATCGTTGACAGCGGGCGGCACCCGGAGACCCTCCGTGCGCCGCGCACGCTTCAGCGCAAGGTATCGGTTGCCAACACCAACGACGAGCGCTTTCTGCGCAGCCGCAATCGGCCCGATCACAATCGAGGGTGAGGGCGGTGACGCGCATGGCTCGATCCGCCTGACCATTGATCGGCAATGCGGGCGCGCAAGGTGCGATCGGAAGCGGCAGTTTTCTCACTTTGGGTGCAGGGCCTTGGCGCCGGGTGAGGGCACCCGGCCAACAGCACCGAAGAATGCAGGGATTGCAGGCCGGATTCCCGGACCCCGCGCTCCGACCTCGTCAAGAAAAGAACCGCTGGGTCGGGAGCAACTCAGGTAGACGTCCGCTCGCAGTCTCTGTAAAATGCTGACATGCGGCCGTTTCTTTTTTCTTGGCTAGCCTGCGCCGTGGGCGTGGGAGTTGCCGTCCTGTTCTCGGGATGCGCCCGACACGCGACCCCGTGGTCGGGGCCGCCACTGTCAGCGCCCTCGAGTGTCGGGCGCGTGGCGCAGAACCGCTACCAGACCCCGAGCGGCCAGGTGCTGACCCCCGCGGGCAGGCAGGTCGAGTTGCCTGGGATGCGTCCCCAGGCGCTTGCGTTGAGTCCAGACGGCAGACGACTTGCGACGGCCGGCAGGAATCACACGCTGGTCCTGATCGATCCGACCACGGGTCAGGTGCTGCAAACGGTTCAGCTTTCGGCCCGCAGAGTCACCCCGGCCAGCACGAACACCCTCTCCGGCCAGTTGAGTTTCACGGGGCTTGTGTTCGCGCCGGATGGACGCTGGATTTACCTCTCGAACACCGGCGGGAGTGTCTGGGCGTTTCCCGTAGATGAGCAAGGCCAGGCGGGGACACCGGTGGTTTTGGACGTGCCGGACGCCAAAGCTCCAAAGCAAGCGCAAGAGATTCCCACCGGACTGGCCGTGTCGGGGGATGGCCGGCGGCTCTATGTTGTGGGCAATCTGGGGGATCGGCTCCACGAAATGGACCCCGTGTCGGGCAACGTCCTGCGTTCGTGGGAGACTGGCGTGGCCCCGCAAGACGTGGTGCTGGCCGGCGGCAAGGCTTACGTCAGCAACCGGGGCGGACGCCGTCCTGGCGAGGATGATCTGACTGCGCCTGCGGGCAAAGGCACCGCGGTGCGGGTGGACGCGGTGCGGCGCATTGCCAACGAGGGTTCCGTGACGGTTATCGATTTGGCGGAAGGCAAGGTGCAGAGGGAGATCGTCGTCGGGCCACATGCGTCGGCTCTTGCGCTTTCTCCGGATGGCACGTGTGTGGTGGTGGCCAACACGGGCGGTGACACACTCAGCGTGATCGATACCCGGACAGATCGGGTGATCGAGAAGATTTGGGCGCGCCAGACGCCTGCGGACCTGTTCGGCGCGCAGCCGAATGCGATGGCCTTCGACCCGACCGGGCGGCGCCTGTACGTCTGCAACGGCACTCAAAACGCCGTCGCCGTCATCGAGTTCGAGCCCGGGGAAAACGCATCCAAAGTCATCGGGCTCATTCCCGTCGGCTGGTTTCCCGGGGCGATCCAGTACGATGCCACACGCAACACGCTCTGCGTCGCGAACATGAAAGGGCTTGGGGCTCTGAAGGTGTTCAAGCCGGACGAGCCGATCAAACTCAGCAGCAAGAGCTTTTGGGGCATGGTGTCCCTCGTGCCCGTGCCGACCCCGGACAGACTGGCCGCGCTCACGCGCAGCGCGCTCGATAACATGCATTACCCCAGGCTTGCCCAGGCGCTGCGCCCGGCGCGTCCGCGCCAGCCCGCCCGTCCCGTGCCCGAGAGGGTGGGCGAGCCGAGCGTGTTCAAACATGTGATTTACGTCATCAAGGAAAACCGGAGTTATGATCAGGTCCTGGGTGACATGCCCGAGGGCAACGGCGACCCGACGCTCTGCACCTTCGGCGAGCAATACACGCCCAATCAGCACAAGATCGCCCGCGAGTTTGTCCTGCTGGACAACACGTACTGCTCGGGCATTCAGAGTTCCGATGGCCATCAATGGGTCGGGAGCGCCATGGCCAACGAATACACGGAACGCCAGGCCACCTCAGGCACGCCCCGCAGCTACTCGGGCGGCAAGAGCGATGAGAGCGGAGACGCGCTGTCATGGGCTTCGTCCGGATTCCTCTGGGACAACGCGCTGGCGCATGGAAAGACACTCCGCAATTACGGCGAATGGATGCACTCCGAGTCGGGCTGGAAGGACCGAAAACGCAAGGGGAGCGCCACGTGGAGCGACTTCTGGCGCGAGCACCAGACCGGCGCCGGC
>DAOOQY010000553.1:0-3884 GCA_035389025.1 Verrucomicrobiota bacterium | reverse complement strand
TGACAGGCGCAAACTGCCCACGCTCTCAGTATGCCGTCGCCAACTCGGCGTTGTGGAAAACCGCCTTGAACGAATGGAACTCACAAACGAACGAATGCGTCAGCGTCTGCGCCACCTGAAATTCGAGCAAATGCCGGATCCCCAGGGTTGTCCCGAAGCCATCATCTCCCCCAGGACGATTTCCATCCTCTACCTCGGCGGCTACGACCACCTGACTCAAACGACCATAGCCTCCATTCTGCTGGAGGCGATCTACGAGCACCGCGCCAACCTTTCGAACCGCATCCCGCCATTCCTCGCGGTCATCGAGGAGGCCCACACGTTCATCCCCTCCTCACGTGAAGGCGCATCCGACGTGCCCTCCCTGGAGACAATCCGCAAACTTATCACGGAAGGCCGCAAGTTCGGCACCGGGCTCGTCCTGATCAGCCAGCGCCCCAGCCGCGTGGATGAAACGATCCTCTCGCAGTGCAACTCCTTCCTCATTCTGCGTCTCGTGAATCCGCGCGATCAGAACTTCGTGAAACAAATCATGGAAAACCTGAGCGAGCAGGACGCCCGGATGCTGCCCGGCTTCGGACCTGGACAGGGCATCATTAGCGGCCAGGCCGTTCGATTTCCACTCCTCGCCCGCATTCGCATGGACGAAGACCTGATCTATACGGACCTTGGCGACGAGAACTTCCTGAAGCAGGCTCAGGATTGGAAGCCCGATCCGCACGCCCCCGTGAGGAAGAGAGTCGCAGGGAAAATCCAGCAGTTGAGCCGCCTTCCGGACCGGAGGCCAAAAGGTAGAGGGACGGCGCCGAAGCATGAGAACGGCGACTCCACCCCGCCCGAGGGCCGGGACCAGTCCGAACAATCCCGTTGGGACAAAGTCCGCAAGGTGTTCGCCATGGACACCCGTGCAATCGGCGACTTGGAGGCGGTAACGGGATTGGACTGGGACCAATCACGCCGCCGGGAAAAAGTCGCCAGCTACGCAAAACTTCCCTGGAAGAAGCTGAAGGCACAAGGGCTGAGCAGCCACAAGCGCAGCCGCCTTCTCCAACTTCTGGAGGCCGCAGCCGCCTTTTCCGCTCACAACCAGTAAAACCGGAGATACAACATGCCAGAACAACGACCAGAGCCACTAACCCCACTTGAACAACCAGAGCCACTAACCCCACTTGAACAATTTGCGCAGGACGTTCGAGAGGAGGTCCGCCGTCGGTGCGCCGCCGACGCACACACCGACGAACTGGAAAGCGGGTTCACGGAGTGGGTTCTCGAACAGTTGGCCGAATACAATGAGGTCAACGGCACCGAAATCGTCAACTTCCGTGCAGTAAGCCGCGGCCGCTGGCCCGCAGCCAAGCTGAATGCCTGGGCTCTGTCCGGCGATGCCGCGACACTCGATCTATTCGTCGCCCTGTACCAGGCCAAAGACGAGGTCCCAACCGTCGGAAGCACCGAGACGCGCCGCCATTTCGAACTCCTGCGGGGCTTCCTTCGCCGCGCACTCCAGGGCTTTCACACTCAAGTTAACGATCGCCGTGACGTATTCGACGTCGCACGCCAAATCCACGAAGCCAGGGATACTCTCACTACTGTCCGCCTGTTTTTCCTCACGAACGGGGTGGCACGAGCCGGGAACATCATAGAGAGGAGGCTTGCTGGCTTGGAGCTTCGCTATGTTCTTTGGGATCTCAAGAAACTGAGCCAGTTGCGAGTTGGAGAGCGTAAAGTCATCGACCTTGATTTTGAAAATAAATTCGGCGGCGCGATCCCCTGTCTCGCCGGCGTCAATAACACCAATGAATATCAGACCTACCTTGCATTCATGCCCGGCCGAGTCCTGTCACGCATTTACGGTGAATACGGCCAGCGGCTCCTGGAGCGGAACGTAAGGGCGTTCCTTCAAGTAAAGGGCAAAGTCAACAAAGGCCTGCAGCAGACGTTGCGCGAGACCCCGCATCGCTTTCTCGCTTATAACAATGGCCTGTGTTGCACTGCCGCCGAAGTTCGCCTGCAACAGCGGAAAGACGGCCAGACGGGCCTCGCCTGGGTTCGCGATTTCCAGATTGTCAACGGCGGCCAGACCACCGCCAGCATCTACCATGCGGCGAGGGTGGAGCAGTTGGACATCTCGGCTGTGGTAGTGCAAGTCAAGCTCACCCTCCTGAGGGAACCGCATCACATTGGCGAACTGGTGCCGCTCATCGCCAGATACGCCAACAGCCAGAACAAAGTGAACGCGGCCGACTTGGCAGCCAACGGAACCTTTCACCGCGACCTGGAAACGCAGTCGCGAGAAGTGATCGCACCTGCCATCACCGGCCTCCAGGTCCGGACCCATTGGTACTACGAGCGCGCCCGCGGCTCCTACCTGGACGATAGGGCGCGCCAGGGCACGCCTGCGCGGCGCCGTGACTGGGAGATGCAAAACCCGCCGAATCAGAAATTCACCAAGACCGACCTCGCAAAGTACGAACACGCCTGGATGGGGCTTCCCCACCTGGTCTGCCTCGGTGCGGAAAAGAACTTCGTCCGCTTCGCAGAACGCATGGAAGACGACGGTGAGCCGAAAGTCAACCTCGACTATTTCCGCCACACGGTGGCCAAGGCCATCCTCTGGCGGACCGCGGAGAAGTTGTTCGATACCCATGAGTTGGAGGGCTACCGAGCCAACAGTGTCGCCTACGCCGTAGCGTGGCTTGCCGAAAAATCCGGGCGCTGCATCGACCTCAATCGGATCTGGTCAGAACAGCGACTGTCGCAAGCGCTCTGCGAGGCCCTAAAAGCGGTCTGTAAAGAGGCTTGGGAACACCTCGACCACCAACAAGGGAACACTGGCGAGGCCTCCAAGAAGGCAGAATGTTGGGAAGCCTTTCGTAAGAAAGACATTGCCCTCAATAGCGCTTGGCAGGCCGAACTCGCGCAAACTGCCTTCATCACACCGCGAACCGAAGAAGAAGCCCTTTCCGCCGCTTGGGAACAGCTTCGTCACCAATTCCTGGGCGACCCTCGAACCCTCGGGGAACTCGAAATTCGCACAGGCTGTGAGTGGGTTCGCAACCGTCGCCGTGAACTGGTTTCTTCCTACGCAGTTTTGACTTGGGATCAACTAAGACTGCGTTCCGGACTCGGACTCAGGAAGATTCGTGCCCTGGTTGAGATGTTTGCGATCGCCGCCCAGGGCTGACCTGCCGCAAGCCAGACCGCTGCGCCACGCCCTGTCCCTTTCCCAGGGGAGGCCGGTTGCCCGTTGACTTGGCAATGCGCCTCTTCAACTGTTGAGCAAACCCCTTTTTTTCAGTTTCGCACTCCCAGACAACGACCACGCGCCAGCCCAGTTTTCGGAGGGTTCGCATGTGCATCCGGTCGCGGGCGGCGTTGCCTTCAAGTTTGGCCACCCAGAACCGCCGGTTGTTGGTTGGGGTGGTGCAATTTCGGCAACCCCGGTGCCGATGCCAGAAGCAGCCATGCACAAACACGGCCAGGCGGTGCCGGGGCAGAACAATATCCGGGCGCCCGGGCAATTTCCGGCTGTGCAGCCGGAATCGGTAGCCCAGGCGGTGAAGCGCCGACCGGACAACCCGCTCAGGCATCGTATCCTTCCCCCGGATGCGGCTCATATTCCAACTGCGCCGCGCTTTTGTCAGCCGATCCCGCATTCGCAACTATCCTTGCCGGTTCGTCTTCCTCATAACCGATTGATGGCATAAACGGCAGGCAGTTGAAAGGCGGTTTTCGCCGGTCGCCAGCCGCTAAAGGCCGTTGCCGCTGATGGCTGGCATCCAAAGGGCTTGCTCCCCTAAACCAACCCTTTCAAGGGGACAATTATTGCGCGTCAGTCGCCCAATTATAAGGTCCGGCTCATGGCGTCGAAACTCCGCCACGGG
>DAOOQY010000552.1:0-3890 GCA_035389025.1 Verrucomicrobiota bacterium | reverse complement strand
GTCGCGCGGGTAGGCGCGGCTCAACTCGGCGATCAGGCCCTCGGCACGCCGGGCCTGGCCGACTTTGACGAGTGCGCGCGCCAGTTTCATGACGACATCGCGGTCTTTGGCGGACTGTTTGTAGACGATTTCGAGGGAGAGAACGGCCGTCTTCGGGAAATCGAGCGACATGGCCGCATCCGCCAGCACTCGATGGGCGGCCATGTTGTTCGGGTCGTGATTGAGGACGTCCTCGGCGAGGTTCAATGCGTGGCGCGGGTTGTTGCGCAGGGCGATTTGGGCCTGGACCACCTTGGGATTGGTCGAGCCCATGATCTTCTTGAACAGCCCGCCGCCGCCCACGCCGCTTTTCTTGAACTGGGCGGCGCGCAAGGCCTGGCGGCAGTCGAAGAAGGCTGGCTCCTGTTCGACCACCTTGCTGAGAATATCGATGGCGTAATCGAGGTTATTCCGCTCGAAGGCCGCCAGGCCTTTCTCGTATTGCTCGCGCCATGCGCGTGCGACTTCGTTGATGTTCTTTTCCGGCATGGTCTCCCCCCGCCTCGTGCTAACGGCCCATCAGATGTTCGAGAACAAGCTGATCGAGCGCCGCGTAGTTGCGGTCGGCGATGAGTTTGTTCGCTTGTGCCTCCGGGTAGGTGCGGGCCTTCTCGACCAGCTTGAGGAAGGTGCGCCGGCTGTTCTCGAGGTGGGCGGTCCAATGCTCGACCTTGGTGGTGCGGAAGGGGTGGACATCGAAGGCGACGTACTCGCCGCGGGCGCCGTACCGGTTCCGCTCGAGGGCAAGGACCTGATTGAAGGCGACGCGCAGGTTGGCGCTGCCGAAGGGTTTGTCCTGGTCGAATTTGAGACCGTTTTGGTCGTTGAGGTGCAGCGACCAGAGCTTGCCGAAGGAGCAGGCGAAATCGATCTCGTCCGCTGGATCGAGTCCCGCGAGCAATGCGTGGGCGGATTCGATGAGGCAGCCCACGCGCTTGGGGTCGCGGGTGAGGCTGGCCAAGGCCAGGGCGTGGCCGATGGTCGGCACATAGGCGACGTCCATGGGCTCATTGGGTTTGGGCTCGATGGCGATTCGAATCCGCTTGTCGTGGGCGAGCATCTTGTCGATGGCCGCGACCAGATAGTCCATCGAGCGGCGGGCGTTCTTGCTCTCGCGGATGTAGCTGCCTTCACGGGCCAGCCACAGGACGATGAGATTGCATCCGAGGTGGTTGGCGATGTCGATGCAGCGCAGCGAGCGGCGGATGGCGTATTGGCGACACTTGGGGTCGTTGCTCGTGTAGCCGCCGTCGATTGTCCTCGGATCGAACCACAGGCGCGGCGCGACGATTTCCGCGATCACGCCGGCGTCCTTGAGTTTCTTGCGCAACTCCTTCGATTCCTTCGCCAATTGCGCGTCGGATTTGCTGTCGACCTCCGGCACGGCGTCGTCGTCATGGAACATCATGGCGTCGAAGCCGAGCCGCTTCAGTTGGCCGAGCTTCCAGTCGAACGTCTGGACGGGGCGGGTTGGGGGGCCGTAGGGGTCCTGACCTTCGCTCAGATTCCAGGGACCAAAGCAGAACTTGTAGATGTCTTTCGGCATATGTGAATCGAGGTTAGAAGAACAGCGGGATGACTGAAAAGAAAAAAGGCGGCGCCCGGACCCCGGGCCCCCGGGTCAGCACTTGTCCGCGGGCGGGGGTTCGGCAGGCTTCAGCGGGGTGAAATTGCCCGCCTCACAACACCGCACGAAGCCTTCGGTAGCGGACTTAAGTTCCTCCCAGCGGGTGCGGATGGCTGCGGCTTCGGGGCGGGAGATGTGGTTGTCGTTGGCGGCCTTGGCGATCACGGCCAGCAGGTCGGCGAAGTCCTGGACGATCCGGTTGGTGGCGGGGACCAGGAGCAAGGGGTGCGGCCAGAGGCCTTTGGGATTGCGAATGAAGAAGCCTCCGGCTTCCTGGCAAATCCACTGCACGATCTGGGAATCGCCCGTGCTGCGAATCAAGGCCACAACGCGATCGAGCGGATTGGTCGTGCCGCTGCCCATGTCGTTCGACGGTTCGGCCCACTTATAGATGAGTGACAAAGACAGTCCGAGATCGGCGGCGATCTGTTTGACGTTGGCCCGGTCGTAAACCTCGCGAAGCAACTCGTGCGACTGCATGGCGCCAAACATGGGCAACCTGCCGCGCATTGACAAGCGGGAAGGCGGGCGAACGGCTGACTACCTCGTCGCGTGCCAGTGTCCGAAGCGGTCGTGCGGCGGGCGCCAGCCCTCGGGATGGATCAAGTAGACCGTGTTCTTCGAGTTGGCCCAGGCGCGCGCGAGGTTCTCGCGCGGAAACGTCTTGCGGACGCCTGTGCGCGTTCCCGGATCGTTCACGATCACGTCCCCCTCCTTGGTGAACCCGACGCAGATGACCAGGTGTCCGCTGTCGCGGTTGCGCGGGCGGCCTCGCAACAGGTCGTAGCAGACCGAGACGACGACGGGCACTTGGCGCATCACCCAGTCTTCGAGTTCGGACAGATCGGTGAGGCGCGTCACGTAGGCCCGCAGGCCGGGCAGCGAGCCGGCGTAGGCCGTATTGAACGACCAGTTGCCTGTGCCGGGCCAGTTCGGGTCGTATACGCCTTCCACCACCTCCGGCACGTCGCGGTCCAGTTCCGGTTTGCCCAATTGCCGCGACCAATAAGCGAGCACCATCGAGACGCTTGTCGGGCTGCACCAGGCCTGGGCGCCCCCGGGGTAGCTTGCCTGGGAGCGTTCGGGGACCTCGATCGACCGGCCCCATGCCCGGGTGTTGGGCGGGAGTGGCTGGGGCTTCGTTCGGGTGTTCAGGCAGCAGAGCCCGACGAAAGTCAGCACGGGGCGCGCGCCTTGGGGCGATGCGGTCAAGGTCACCCGCAGTTGGGCGGTTTCCGCGGGCCGTTTGAGCACGAGGGTGTCCGTTTGGACCTCGGCATCGGCATCCGACTGTCCGGAAACGCTGGCGCGCCGGTGCTGCTTGGGATCAGCCGACCAGAATCCGAGGCTGTAGTAACCGGTCCATGCATCGGCGTGTCCGGCTCTGGCCTCGATGTGCAGTCCGCTGCCCGGGGGCGTCTGGACGTTCCAGGACGCGATGAGTTCATCCCAGGAATTGGGCACCCTCACAACCGGCGAGGTCCACACTTCCTCGGCGGAGTGGGCTTTGGCCGTGCGGTCCCAACTTCGAAAGTCGTGCCAGCCGCGAAACATGCTTGCGCGATGGTCGGTTGTGCGCGGTTGCGCGATCGCCGGTTGGGCGAGGGCGCCGCACAGGCTCACGGCGGTTCCGGCGCAAACCAGGCGCCATGTCTTAGTCGTTCCGGGGCAGATCATGGTCAAGCGGGGCGTTTTGGCCGAGAACGATCGTCAGCGTCCAAGCAACGCAGAACAACACCAGGGCGAGGGCGCCGGCGGTTCGGTCGGCGATGGCGCCGCGGTTCGAGCGCGGCGGCACGAGTGCAAGGGCGGCTCCGAACAGAAGACCGGCGACGAACCCGCCGGCGTGGGCGATCACGTCGCTGGCGGGGTTGAGTCCCACCAGGACAAAGAGCAGAAAGCCGCCGAGCAGTCCCGAGATGATCTGGCGGATGGCCTTGGGGCTTTCCCAGAGCAGGAACAGCGTCTGGCCCGTCAGCATGCCCAGGCCACCCATCACCATTCCCGAGGCGCCCAGTCCGATGAAAGGCTTGGCGTGCAGAATCCAGCCCGCGGCGTTGCCCGCCGTGCCCGCGAGCAGGCCGATAAGCATGGCCCAGCCTGCGCCAAAACGGGCCATGGCGAGCCCGAACACGACCAATCCGGTTGCGGCGTTGGCGGCCAGATGTCCGACGTCGGCGTGCAGACTGACCGCGGTGATCAATCGCCACCACTCGCCGCGGGC
>DAOOQY010000551.1:0-3891 GCA_035389025.1 Verrucomicrobiota bacterium | reverse complement strand
CCGTATCCCTTTCCAAGCACTCCTCAAGCACCGCTCCAAATGAAAAGACCGTGATTCATGAAGTGGAGCGGCGACGGCCCCGTCGCCGACAAACGCCGCCCTCACTTGAGGTGGCGGGGGGACGGGCCGTCCCCACTCCGACCTTATCGGCTGCATGAACTGGCGCTGGATCGTGGGACGGAACACATTTGAGATTCAATTCCGGCGGCGGGGGTGCTAAAGGTCCGGCGCGATGAGACACGCGACAGCGATCATACACCCGAAGGCGCACGTTGACCCGACCGTGAGTGTCGGGCCTTACGCGGTGATTGACGAGGGCGTGGTGGTGGGCGCGCATTGTGTCGTGGGGCCGCATGTGTATCTGACGGGCCAGACCACGATCGGCGCGCATAACCGCTTCCACGCCGGGTGCGTCATCGGGAACGTCCCGCAGGATCTCAAGTACCGCGGCGCGCCGAGCCGATTGCGGATTGGCGATCACAACACGTTCCGCGAGTGCGTCACGGTCAACTGTTCGACCGATTTGGATGAAGACACCACGCTCGGGTCACACAACCTGTTGATGGCCTGCGCCCACGTTGCGCACAATTGTCATGTTGGCAATCGCGTGATTCTCGCCAACGGCGCGCTCCTGGGCGGGCACGTCACCGTCGAGGATCGGGTTGTGATCTCGGGCAACTGTCTTGTGCACCAGTTCACGCGCCTGGGCACGCTCGCGATGATGCAGGGCGGGGCGGCGATCAGCAAGGACCTGCCGCCCTACACAATGGCCCGGGGCGTCAATCGGATTTGCGGCTTGAACTCGGTGGGCCTGCGCCGCGCCGGGCTCTCGTCGGACGAACGGCTCGATCTGCGGCGGCTCTATCACAAGCTGTTTCGCGGTGGACTGCCGCTCCGGCGCGCGCTCGAGGCCGCGCGCCGCGAACACACCAGCCCCGTCGCGCGCGCGCTGCTCGAGTTCCTGGCCGCCGCCAAGCGCGGCGTCTGCACCGATCATTCCAAGGGGGCGCC
The DNA here is from genome assembly GCA_035389025.1 of Verrucomicrobiota bacterium. Taxonomy (GTDB): domain Bacteria; phylum Verrucomicrobiota; class Verrucomicrobiia; order Limisphaerales; family J093; genus MWFF01. Next base: position 2,880 of record DAOOQY010000551.1, on the reverse strand, counting down.
CGTGGACGAAGGCGACTAGAATCCTTGAATCCCAGAACATGGTGCAATCAAGTCGAGTTTAGCCCTCACCCCCAGCCCGGATGTAAGACTCCGCGAAGCTCCGTGAAACATCCGGGCTAGTGACCGGGAAGCCCGGGCGTCGACGGCGTTTCCGGCGTCCATCCCAACGCCATCAGGGCGTCGGCGAAAATCTTCATTCCGTCGGCATCGGGGTGGTTGATCGAATTGAGCATGAGGGCCGTGTACGGGGTGCCTTGGCGCCAGAGGCGTCCGTAGCGCCGGGCCGCGTCGGCCAGGGCGACGCCATGCCGCGCGGCGAACTGCCGCAACCCGGCGACGTACGGCCTCGGGTCATTGTCGATGTCGCAGTCGCGATCCAAACCCATCCAGTCGGGCCGCACGTAATGGGGCGTGAGAATGATCCACTCCGCCCCGATGGCGCTGAAGTCCTCGAGAAGTCGTCCGTAGCGTTCCTCGACCTGGGCGGCGTCCAGGCCGGCGTCGTTCACAAACTCCGAGACGATGAGATGCGGTTGGGCGCCGAGGACTTTTTCACGGTAGTTGTGCGGAGCGCCCGGCGGCTCGGCAAGGTAACTCGCCGTGTTGCGCCCGCCCCACGCCTCGGTCACCAGTTCGATGGGCGCCTTCGGGAACGCCGCCCGTAAACGTTCGACGAATTGCGCCTGCCAGCGCTCGCGATCCGGATCGGGCAGATAGCTGCCGTCGGTGACGCTGTCGCCCCAGGCAAGAACCCGCAGCGGTTGACCGGCTTCGAGGCGCGCGAGCGTCTTGGGCAGGAATTGCTCGATGGGTGTCGGCCTCAAAAGCGCCGGCTCGGGATAGCTCGTTTCGCGTATTGGCAGGAGGTTGGCCGAACCGAGCCTGGCCACGCGTCCGGGCAGCCAGATGTTGGCCAGGTGAATCTCGCCCGCGCGCACAGGCCCCGGCTTGGGCGCGGCTGCGCGCGGCTCGCCTCGCCGCACCTCGATGGTTCCGTCGGGCCGGAGCACCAGGGCGTCCAACCGCAGGGCATAACAGCGGTAGGCCGCGTAGACGGCCTGTCCTTCCCGAATGCCGCCCTCGGCCGTGCGCCCGATCGTTCCCCAAACCAAATCGGCATCGTAGTCGGTCCCCGCCTTAAAGACAGGCGCGTTCGAGTCCGGTCCCGCGCGCACGACGACACTCCGCGGATCGACCAGGAAGGGCGTGGTTGTTTCCTGCGCGTGGACCAGCCGGAGTCGGGCGCCCTTCATCCATCCGCCCGCATTTGGATTGAACACGGGCAAGGAATCGTGGCGCTCGGCGCCCACTTCGACCGGCTCGGGCGGCGCAATCCGCACGACGGTGTTGGTGCGAGCCACGGATTGGCCCGGCTCACGCCGGGTCACTGTGACGCGGACATCCCAGTCCCCCACCGCAGTCAGTTCCACTTCGAGACCGGCCTCGGGCGCTTTTGTTACTGTGGCCGACGGGTCCGGGCTCGAAGCGCGGTCGGACAGCCTCTCGAGCAACTCGCGTCGGGCCGCGCGGAAGCCGGGCACATCGGTGTTGTAGCGGTCAAACGCCAGCACATGGCGTCCGGCGATCCGCAGCGCCGCCGCCGGATCGCGCTCGGCCAGCACGCTCAGCAACTCGTGATCGGCGATGCCATCGCGCATCGCCTCGAAGCGGATCGAATCGAGCGGGCCGTCTTTGCCGGGGTAGACAATCCAGGGATCGCCTGCGGGCAAGTAGGGCGGGCCGCCGTGGGGGCGTGTGGTGTGGGTGAATGGGCTGTTCTCCGTCCAGTGATTGTAGCCCCAGTGCAGATAACCGGTCACGCCATAGCGAAAGTTGATCCAGTGCAGCAGCCGGGTCTTGATCAAAGGCTGCTCGATGAAGCGGTTCGCATACTCGCCCTGGGGAAAGACGCAGGTGTAGAACCAGACTTCGTCGCCCGCCCGCTGCCGCGTCGTGTAGTGCGCGGAATCGTCATGCAGGAAGTTCAGTTGCGGCACCCAGACGTCGATGGCCCCAACCAGGTCCTTCGTGTGACAGGCCTCGATCACCCGGAGTTCGGGCGCGTGCTTGCGGATCAGGGCCGCCATCGCGCGGTAGCTGCCCAAGTTCGAGGCTGTCGGCTCGTCTGCCAGGTGTTGAAGATAATCGCTGAGCCAGCCGCGCTCCTTCAGATGCGCCACCAGCGCGGGGAAGAATTGCGCATAGAATCGCTCCGCATCGGCCCCGGCCGGATCGACACTGGCAGATACCACCTTGCCATCCTCGACCCGATGGATTGTGACCACGAAGTCCGAATCCCATCCCTCCTTGCGCCCGCCAATGTGGCCCCCCTCGATCCGGCCAATCACGCCTTCCTCGCGGAAGATGTTCACCCATCGGTCAAACCGGGCGAAGTCGATGCCCAGCGCGCCCTCGGGGCCGACGGTGAATGTGGCCAGGCTCAGCGGTGAGATCAGGGCGACATTGTGGCGGTGTTCGGCCATGTTCCGCGCGTAGCGCCGGAGCAGGGCGTAGTAGTCCTCGGACTCCGGTTGCGGCGAGACCTCGAGATGCCGCCACTGCATGGCGAACCAGTCGGTCACCCACAGCCGCGATCGTGCGACCGTCGCCGGATAGACCCGGACCTCGAGCTGCTGAGTCAGGCGGACAGCTTCCTCGGCAACGACGCCCGTGATCTCGAGCGCCCCGCGATACAGGCCGGGGACTGCACTGAGCGGGATGGGAACCGTGACCCACACCGCCTGGGCCCGGCCAGCCGCAACGTCGATCGACTCGAGCTCGAGGAGCGGGTCCGGATAGTCGGCGGGCGGCTTGCGCAGTTGATCCTGCGACGGTTTCTGCGTGGGGCGATCGACTGGCACATACCCGACAAACCGCGCG
>DAOOQY010000550.1:0-3896 GCA_035389025.1 Verrucomicrobiota bacterium | reverse complement strand
CGCCCGCCAAACAGGGTCTGCAACTCTCATCGCCGGGGACGAGGCCGTCCCCACTCCAAACCCAAATCCCTCATGAAGCAGGACGGAACATGAAGGGAAACCCAGGAAATCATCCGTGCTTCATGATCCGCCCCGGTTCATGAGGTGCTGTTCCCTCTGTGATCTCTGTGTCTCTGTGGTGAATCCCATCCGATGACAGTCACCGGTCCGGATTGAACCCCAGAGACGCGGCAGAGAAAGACCGGCACCGCCTTCCATCTCTCCCTCTTTGCGCCATTGCGTCATTGCGCCTTTGCGTTCCCTCCGGGCTCAGCCGAGTTCAACGCAAAGACGCAAAGACGCAGAGACGCAAAGAAGAAAGAAGGGGATTCAGAGATCCGCCGCACATCACTCGCCGGTCAGATGGGCCGCGATCCGGCGCGTGTGGCGATGTTTGCTGGTGGGGATTTGGCTCGCTAGACTCGGGGCGATGAGCGAACGGCGGATCGTCATTGTTGGCGGCGGTGCGGCCGGCTTTTTTGCCGCGATCACCTGCGCCGAGGCATGCCCGGGAACCGGGGTGATGGTGCTCGAGAAAGGCCCGTGCTTTCTGGCCAAGGTCCGCATCTCGGGCGGCGGGCGCTGCAACCTCACGCACGCCTGCTTCGAGCCGCGCGAACTGGCAACCCGCTATCCGCGCGGCGAACGGGTGCTGCGCGGGGCGTTTCACAGATTTCAGCCCCTCGACACGATCGCCTGGTTCGAAGGTCGCGGTGTGAAACTGAAGACGCAGGCGGACGGATGCCTGTTTCCGACGACCGATTCTTCGCAGACGATCATCGATTGCTTGCTGACCGCGGCGCGGAATGCCGGGGTTGCGCTGCGGACTCACTGCCTGGTCGAGGCGGCAGCCCGCCGTCCCGATGGCGGTTTTGTTCTGAGACTGTCGGATGGCGAAACACTCGGCTGCGATCGTCTTCTGCTGGCCGTTGGCGGCTGCCGCGTGCCGGCGCTCGGGCAATTGGCGGTCGACCTTGGGCACGCGCTCGAGCCGCCCGTGCCGTCCCTGTTCGCATTCAACGTCGAGGCGCCCTGGATTCGCGACCTGGCCGGAGTGGTCATCGAGACAGTGGAGGCCTCGGTCCCGGGTCATGGCCTTTGCGAACGCGGCACGATGCTCTTCACGCACTGGGGATTGAGCGGGCCGGTCATTCTCCGGCTGTCGGCCTGGGGCGCGCGTGTTCTTCACGGGCTGGGTTACCGGTTTCCCCTGCACGTGAACTGGCTGCCGTCGCTGAGCTTCGAGACGATCGCGGCGCAGCTTCGGACACGGCGGCAAACCCAACCGGCGCGTCGGGTGGTGAACAGCCCGATCCCGCCTCTGCCGGGGCGTTTATGGGAGGCGCTGGCGCTCACCGCCGGCGTTCCGCGGGAGACGCGCTGGGCCGAGCTTTCGCGCGATGCCCTCCATCGGCTCGCTCAGCGGCTGATCCGGAGCGAGGTGGCCGTCGGCGGCAAGAGCCTGAACAAGGATGAGTTCGTCACATGCGGCGGGGTGCGCCTGAGCGAGGTGGATTTCGAGACGATGGAGAGCCGACACGCGCCCGGCCTGCATTTTGCCGGGGAAATGCTCGACATCGACGGCATCACTGGGGGCTTTAATTTGCAGGCCGCCTGGACGACCGGCTGGCTGGCGGGCCGGGCCATGGCCGCAGCCGTTCAAGCCGAAGAGGGATTGTGGGTGGCAGACACGCGGGGCCATCCGGCCACTTGAGAGCCAGTCCGCGCCGAGAGCCGATCCTGGGACGTGTTGTCATTCAACGGTTGAATGCGCCTTGCTCCCATGGACCTGAAACGCTCAACGTTCAACGCTCAACGTCCAACGCTCAACGTTCAACGCTCGACGTCCAACGCTCGACGTCCAACGCTCGACGTCCAACGCTCGACGTTCAATGAAGCGGTTGGTTGGGGACCCACGGCAGGCGGGGGCGGGTGAGGGTGACGGTGGAGTGCATCTCGCTGATTGCTCAGTGGTGAGGGACCGCGGCGCTTCCCGTTCCCCGTTGCACGAGCCTGTAGAAGCGGACTGACGGACTTGGCAGAGGGGTATCGTGCAGGACAGTCGATTCGCTTGTGCTCACGAAGTCGGTCCAAGGAGTCCATTGCGCCAAGTCGGTTGACACCTGCACCTCGTAGTGCCGTCCCACCTGGCCGACAACCGTGAGTCGGAGGCGACCGTCTGAGAGCAGTTCACACGGGCCGAACTCGGGGCGCACTGAGACGACGGGATCGGTTCCGGCCAGGTACTCGTCGAGGTTCCCGCGCCCATCGCGGTCCGGATCGCCGTCGGCGCCGTTGTCGCCGGAAGCCGAGAACGGGCAAAGGCCATACGCGACCTCCCAAGCGTCCGGCAGGCCGTCGCGATCGGTGTCAGGGCGATTCGGGTCCGTCGAGTTCCGGTACTCGGCGGTGTTCGACAAGCCATCGCCGTCGGTGTCTTCGGTTGGGTCACTCGCTGAGGTGGGATCGAGTCCGGCTTCGATCTCCCATCTGTCGTTCAGGCCGTCGCCGTCGGTGTCCCAGGAGTTCGGATCGGTGGCCGCATCGAATTCCCGGCGGTTAACCAAGCCGTCACCGTCGTCGTCGCGGTCGGCGTCGGTCGGGTCGAACGGGTTCAGCCCACGGCTCGATTCCCAGTCATCAGGCAGGCCGTCGCCGTCGGCATCGTCTTGTTGCGAACGAGCCAGCGCAACATTGGACAGCGGCCCGAGGTTGCCGGCCTCGTCCTGCGCGCGGAGCGCGAACCAGTACGAGACGCCGCCTCGCGGCAGTTCGAGCGTGATTTGGCAAGAGGCCCCGCCGGCGGGCGGCGCCAACGGCATCGGATAGGCGGGTAACACGTCCCAGTTCAGCAGCGTGATCGCGTTCGTGGCGGCCTTGAGCAGGTAACTTGTCGCGGCCCCCGCCAACCCGTCATCGCCGGGCGCGGTCCAGGCCAGTTCGACCGATCGGTTGGCCATGCCGGTCGAGGCGGTGAGATCGGTCACGCCGCTTGGGGCCGTCGTATCCGAGGACGGCGAGGCAAAGACCGCGTAGGTTCCTGACCCGGCCAAGCGGGCAGACACAACATTGGCATCGACGGCCACGCGCGCTTCCACGACAAGCCACCGGGAGGCCGCTGTGTCCCACCGGTGGAGGCGCAGGCTCCGCTCGTCCGAGCCGGCGACCTCGGCGTCTTGGTAGTACCAGTTGAGCGCCAGATCGGCGCCGAACACCAGCCCTGGATCAGCGAGCGTCACGACGAAGGCCGCGCCGACGCGTTGCACCGTGTCTCCAGGAGGAAGCGGGACCGGACCCCAGTTCTGGAGCACGGCCAGCGAGCCGTCGGACGGCAGGCTGCCGGGGAGGAAGTTCAACTCGACACGACCGTCGCGGGAGAAGACCTGGTCGCCTTCGGCCGAAACGGCGGCCCACTGGAAGACGTCCGAGGTGTCGAGCGTCTGGCCGTCGAGGGCCTGCGCGTGCAGTTCCAACGTGCCGCGTCGAGCCGCGCCGAGCGCGAATTGACCGCCGTAACGGTTGTTGCCCAGGCCGTTGATCACCAGCGGCTGTGGATCACGATCGTCCAACCAGAGCGTCGCTTCGGGCGGGTCGGCCAGAGGCTGGGTGAACTCGAAGACCATCTGCAGCGTGCGCGTCGGCGTCTCGGTGAGAGTGCCGCGCACCACCATGGCCAGCGCCGAACCGGGGCCGGAATGGAGGCCGACCGCTCCTCGATCCCGCCGCTCGGGCGCGTTGAAGGCCAGGCGCACCGCTTCGCCGGGCGCCGCACGCACGACGGTCTGCCGCGTCACCGCCCCATCCGAATGGAGGGTGACGGTATCGTCGGGGGCCAACCCGAAGGCGCGAAGCCTCCC
>DAOOQY010000549.1:0-3905 GCA_035389025.1 Verrucomicrobiota bacterium | reverse complement strand
CGTCAGGTAGCCGTCGATGTAGCTGGCCACGCCGCACAGGAAGATGCCGCGCACCTTGTCCCGGCCAAACATCTGGAACTGGCGCGCGAGAGAAGGACTTCGTCCACGCGCCCACGGAAGGCGTTGGCCGGCTTTCTGTCGGCGGCCAAAGGCGGGTCACCTCCGAATCTTGCGGCGGTTGCCCCCGACGGGTCGGCGGGTCAAACGCTCACTTCGAGTCGGCGCCGCCAATTTGCGGCGGGCGAATGGGCATCGAGTGAGCGTGCTCAGCGTGGTAGATCGCCGTCAACTCGCGAAAAGCCGCCTGCAGCGGCTCGCCTTCGAGCTTCCCCTGCGTCCTGAGCAGTTCACTGTCGATCAGCGCACGCAGATAGACAATCCGCCACCGCCACGCCTCCCGAGCCTGGGGCGCCAACTTGGCCTCGATGTCCTTGACGCGCTCGAACGCCTCTTGAGCGCTCGGACCGATTTGCTCTCGCCGATGGTTCTTCTCGAATGTCTCCACGACCTTCACCACGTCATCGGCGACAGCGGGTGAATACTCGAAGGCGGCGTATTCCCGGACCGTCTCGATCGCCGGGCGTTCCGGGTCCCAGTAGAACTGGCTGCAGATCGCCTTGTTCATGTCTTCGTAGATGCCCTCCGAGTAGGGGGTTCCCCCCGATAGTTTGCGCTGGGTTTGGTCCCAGAGTCGTTGGAGGCGACCGGGCAAGGGGTTGGCCCCGTAACCGCCCCAGGGATTCTGACCCCACATGCTGATCTCCGGAAAGCTGATCAGCGGCAGACCGCCGGGCACGCCCCGCTCCAAGGGGAATCGCGGGAAATCCTCGTGCGCGTCGGCTTGAATGCAATCCGCCCAACTCTTGTCCTCCGCCAGGGCCGCGTTCAGCGCTTCCCACTCGCCGGCGGGGGGCGTGTCAAAGGTCCACGTCGAGAGAATGACCTGGACGCGCGGGCTTTTCTGGCGCACCAACCCCGACACCGTGCGCGCGAGACTCAGGTACCCCCGCGCACCCCACGGCCAGCAGTCCGCACAGCCACAACCGCCTTCGTCGTACGGCCAGTAGGTGATGCAATCCAAGCCGGGGTTAGCGAACTGGTCCAGCAACTGTTCCCAGTTCTTCAGCAATTGCGCCCTCGCCGCCGGCTTGCTGGGGCAGAGGTTCACGCCAAAGTTGCCGTGCCGACCCAGCGGATCCGGCACGGGGATGCAGCGCATCTCCTGGGGCGTCGAGGTGAAGCCGCCGTTGAGGGCGTCCCCAACGCTCACGCGCATCCCCACCTGCTTGGCCACCCCCATGATCCGGCGCAGATGCTCGGTCATCTTCCGGGCCGCCGCATCATTGTAGCCGGCATACTGCCAGTGAGGATAAGCGAGCGTCAACAGGTTGAAACCCCACAACGACAGGTCTTCGACGTAACGTTCAAGTTCCTCGGGCGAAGCGGCTTCGTAGTAATTATTGAAGTGGGTTGCGAGGTAGATACCGCGCATCGGACAGCGCGGCACGGAGGTGCCCCGCCAGGCGCCGGGAGTGAACCCACCGCGATCATAGCGCGAGCTTCGTAGAAATCTGCCGACACCGTAGAGCAGGCCTCTCTCGTCGTTACCCACGATCCTCACTGACCCCCCGGGTCCGTCCACGATCCGGTAACCTTCCCTCCCGATGCCAGCTTCGATGCCCAGTTCCACCGACCAGGCGGCTTCGCCGGTGGTGACCACTTCGGCCCCGCATCGTTGGCCAATCTGCCGGCTAAGAATCCCGACCGCCCGCCTGGTGATGGCGCCGGGCGCGTCGGGCATCGCGACGCGGACCGACGTCACCGCATCGCCCGCCAACGCCAATCCCTGCACCAGTGTCAGCAAGATCACGAGAAGAACGAAGTGCGTGTTCACAGTCGTATTGCACTCATCAGAACGTTTCCCCGTTCCAGCCCCAGAGCTTGGCGGGCACGTCGGCGAAGTTGACGTAGACCCGCCGCCGCAATCTGCTGCGACGCGTGTTTCATCAGCGACTGTCGCTTCTGATCGTCAGCCGGCGCGTTGGTTTGGATTCTGAGTATTGGCATGGTCTTTGTTTCTAGATGTTCCTTGCACTCGAGAAAAGGCGATTTTGCAGTGACGCGACGGCATCGAGCCCGCAGTCTTCAGGAATGAAATCGACACGATTCGCGCGGCTCGGCCAGATGCGCCCCTGGCTCACCTTGCTGTCTTGGTTCGTCTCCTGTCTCGTCTCCCAAGCCGCAGCCAGAAATTCCGACTGGTTCCATCGCGCTGGCTATGGCGTGTTCGTTCATTACCTCCAAGACCTGCAGAACGACCCGCAGCAGGTCCACAGTCTCGGTCGAGAGACCTCGTGGGACGAATGCGTGCGCGAATTCGACGCCCGTCGTTTCGCCGATGCCATGGCTGAAGCCGGGGCAGGCTATGTCATCTTCACCATGCACCAGCGGACGCGTTTCCTCATCGCGCCCAACGCCGCCTTCGATCGCCTGACGGGCTATAGGCCCGGCGAAGCCTGTTCCACGCGCGACCTGGTCGATGACCTCTACCAGGCGCTCCAGGCCAAAAACATCCTGCTGATGCTCTATTGGACCGGCGACGGCCCGCGCAGCGACGCCAAAGCCGCGGCCGCGTTGGGCTGGAAGGACCCGGTCCCGGCCGGCTACGTCGAGAAATGGGCCTCCGTGGTGCAGGAGTACGGCGAGCGCTATGGCGAGAAGGTGGCCGGCTGGTGGGTGGACGGCAGCTACGCGTTCATCGGCTACGACGATGAGAAACTGGGCATCCTCGCCCGCGCGCTCAAGGCGGGAAACACGAACCGCATCATCGCCTTCAACCCCGGCGTGCAGGACCGGGTCCGGCCCTATTCGCGGCACGAGGACTACACGTGCGGGGAACAGAACCGGTTCCTCGACCAACCGGTCGCCCGCTGGACTGGTGGCGAGCAATGGCACATCCTGTCGTATCTCGGCCATGACCGGCTGGGCAATTACCTCGGCGCAGGTTGGGGGCAACCGGGCGTGCGGTACTCGAAGGCCGATCTGACCGAGTACATCGCCGAGGTGAACCGGGCCGGCGGGGTGGTGTCGATTGACGTGTTGCTCTACCGCGATGGAGGCCTGGACCGGTCGCAACTCGAAGTGCTGAAGGCGCTGCGCCCGGGTCTGGCGGCGTACAAAGCCCAGCCGCCGGTTCCGCCGGGCAACCTGGCCTTTCGCAAGCCTGCGCGCCTGCTCAGCCTGGACGGATCTCATGAACTGCCCGTCAACGGCGGCGGTGGCGGCGAACATCTCGCCAAACTCGGCGTGGATGGACGGATGAATACGACAGCGCTGGCCGCCAACGAGTGGCCGTGGGCCTATGAAGTGGACCTCTTGAAGCCGCAGCCGGTTCGCCGAGTGAAGGTCACCTTCGCCGTGGACGGCTATGCCACCAAGCTGCGGATCGACATCTCAGCCGACGGCAAGACCTGGCAGACTGTGGCTTCCGCCGACAACCTCGGCGGCCAGCCCTACGCCTGCGAGCTCAACCCGGTGCAGGCGCAGTTTGTCCGCGTGAGCGCACTCAAACCGGACGGACCGGACCAGAAAGGCGCGCAAATGGCCGTGGCGGAGTTGGAAGTCTACGAGTGATCGGCGCCCGGATCAGGCTGGATAGCCCCAGACTCTCGCCTGAGTTCAGTATGATGACACTCGCCGCAATCCAAATGGGCTCCATGCCGACTCAATATGCCGTGGGTTGGTTCACGTTGGCTTTGATCAATGCCGGGCTGGCCCAGAATCCTTGAAGGTGACAGCCGGGCAGAAACCCTGACCTCTCCACGACGAGTCTCACCATTCAAGCATTCTGACCATGAGCGCTGCCGCCGTCATCATCCTCCGCCGGAAGAAGTTCATCCGCAGGT
>DAOOQY010000548.1:0-3907 GCA_035389025.1 Verrucomicrobiota bacterium | reverse complement strand
CGCGCCGCCCGCGAACGCCAGCACCCCCCCGCCCACCAGCTCAAGCCAGGCTGGGGAGCGCGCCCCGGACGCCGGCGCCCGTGTGTCGGCAGCCGTGCGGGCCAGCCGCAGCAGGTTGGCCGCGCCCGGCGGCAAGCCCGACGTGTCCATCTCGACTCCGCGGTCCCGGCACAGGTCGGCGCACTTCGACAGAAAGACCATCAATGCGCTGTTCCACCGCCCCAACGCAGCGGCCTCGAACTCCAACCGCCGCGCCGAGCCCGCGCGGATCGACCGTTCGATTTGGGTGAAAGCCGGCACACCCGAGCCCAGGAGCCAGTCGCCCGAAAGCCGGACCACCAGACTCCCCTCCCCCGCGGCCTCCGCGTCGAGACGCGCCCGGCTCGGCCCATCCGCGCCCACTGGAGAATGGCCGTCGGATTTCATCGTCCCACACTCTCACGCTCCGCTGGGTTTGACGACGGCGATGACGTGCCGATCCGGAGTGAGATGTCGCACAGCCGCCGCCTGCACCTGGTCTCGAGTCACGGCCTGGTACTGCGCGTCCTCCGTGTCGCTGTAAGCGTAGCCCAGCCCGAACAACTCATCGAGGGCAGCCGCCAGCGCGCACCCGCCCAGGTCCTGGCGCGCGATCTTCTTCTGGCCGATGATCTTCGCCTTGGCCCGATCCAGTTCGTCCTCGGACACCCCTTCGGCGCGCAGCAGCGCCGCCTCGTCCAGCAGTTCGGCCTCGACGCGGGCCGCCGCGTCGGGCGCAGTGCCCGCATAGAACGCGAAGTAGCCCGGCGCCAGCCCGAGGAAGTTCTGTGCGCCCACATAGTAGGCCAGACCGAGCTTCTCGCGGATGCGCAGAAAAAGCCGCGACCCCAGATCGCTGCAGACCTCCTGCAACACCTCAAGCGCAAATCGATCCGCATCGAACAGCGTTCCCCCGGGAAAAGCTGCCACCACCACGGCCTGCTTCTTGTCCCGGATTTCCTCGACGCGCGCCGGCGCGGCGCCCAGGGCGTCGGACGCCCCCCTGGACCCAATCGGGCCCGGCCCTTCCCCGGTCCACAAGCCGAGCACCCCTTCAACCCGCGCCCGGACCTCCTCGGCATCGACGTCACCGTAGACAGCCAACACCGCATTGCGGGGCGCCACCAGCCGCCGGTGAAAGTCCCGCAACGGCTCGACACCGAGCCGCCCCACGCTCTCCTCTTCGCCGAGCAGGTCGAGGCCGTATCCCTCCACGCCAAACAACGCCCGCCGCATCGCGCGAAACGCGCTCTGAAGCACGTGATCTCCGCGAGCCCGAATCGCGGCAATCTGGTTCTGGCGCTCCCGTTCCAGGGCCTCGAGGGGCAGCGCCGGACGCAACAGCACATCGGCCGTCAGCTCGAGTCCCAAGGCCAAATCCTCCCGGAGCACCTCCGCCGTAACCCCGAAACTGTTGTGACCGCCGTACGTGTCGAGATGGCCGCCGACCGACTCGATTTCACTCGCCACGCGGACGGCGTCGCGCAGTTCGGTCCCTTGCATGAGCATGCGCGCGAACAACTGGGTGATGCCGTTCCGAGCCGGCGTCTCCGCCAGAACTCCGCCCGCCAAAACCATGCGGATTTCGACAAACGGGAGGCGTCGATCCTCCTTGACCAGCAGACGCAGCCCGTTGCCCAGAGTGAATGGCCGGACCGGCGCGGTCTCGCGCCGGACCACGGCGACCGCCGGCGCGCTCTTGGCGCACACAGGCAGCAGGGCGTACTGGGAGCGGTTCTCGGTCGTCAGATAGGCGCGCGCCACCCGCCGCAACTCGCTCGGGGTCGCCCCCTTCACCGCCCGCAGGTAGCGCTCCGAAAAACTCAAATCGCCCGTCGCAATCCAGTTCCCACCCAAGTCCTGGGCCTGGCCCTGCATCGTCTTGCGCGTCGCCAGAAACGCCGCGGTAAACTGCTTGACCCCCTTCTCCAACTCGGCCTCGGCGACCTCCTCCTCGCGCACCCGCTCGATCTCGCTCAGCACCGCCTCGCGCGCCGCCGCGAACTTGGCGCCTTCGACCGTGGCACTGACGCCCAGCAGCCCGGCCTGGCCCGGGCTGTAGGTCCAGGCGTCGATCGACGTGACCAGGCCCTGGCGCTCCCGCACCGCCTGGAACAGCCGGGAACTGCGTCCGCTGCCCAGGAGAGTCGCCAGAACGTCCAGAAGCGGCACATCCGGATGGCGGACATCGGGGACATGCCAACTCCAATGCGCATGGCCCAATTCGATCGGCGCCTCCTCGATCACCTCGCGCGGCGCCACCTGCCGCGGCTCGACCGGGAATGGCGCGACCGGAAGAGGCCGGGCCCTGGACGCCGCAAAACCGGCTTCGACCCCGCTGAAGACCGCGTCGGCCTCGACCGCGCCGACCACCACGAGAAAGAGATTGTTCGGCGCGTACTTCTCGCGGTAGTAGGCGATCACATCATCGCGTTGCAGGCGACCGAAGATGTCGGGGTAGCCAATGACCGTGTAGCGGTAGGGACTGTGCGTGTACGCCGTCTCGAACAGCCGCTGGCTCGCGCGCCGGCCCGGATCGTCATGGCACATGTCCATCTCGCGCCGGATGACCTCCATCTCCTTTTCGAGTTCGCCACCGGGCAGACTGGCGTTCTGCATGATGTCGCACAGAATGTCGAGCGCGACGGTCGACCCGCTGTCTGGCGTGTTGATCCAGTACACCGTTCGGTCGAAAGAGGTGAACGCATTGAGACTGCCGCCCGCGGCCTGCACTTCCTGGTCGATCCGACCCACCTGCCGGGTGGCGGTCCCCTTGAAAAGCATGTGCTCGAGCACGTGCGACAGCCCCGCGCCCAGCCATCGCCCCTCGTCGATGCTGCCGGCCTTGCACCAGGCCTGCGCCGCCACCACAGGGGCGCTGAAATCCTCGCGCACGATCACCACCAGCCCGTTGGACAACGTCCGCACTCGAACGCCATCCGGCAGCAGCGGAATCTCGATCGCGGGCTCGGCGGACGGACGGAAATGATGAACAGGGCCTGTCATGTCATGGAAGGCGGCGCGGTTGCTTTTCTAACCCGCATAGGAGTCATCTTGCGAAGTCTGAGTGCCCTCTGCACCATCGCGGTGTGAAACATGCGGGTTAGGACCGCGGCGAAACGCGGGAGTTCGGACGCGAGCGGGGACGGAACGGTTTGAGGAACGCCTCTTCAAAATCGTAGCCGTCCTGAAAATCCGCCCGGCTGTCCGTCTCGGTCTTCCCGAGGACGTTCTGGTCGACCAGGTTGAACACCAATTCGCCAAAATCGCCGCACGAGCGCACGCCCCATTCGTGGAAGAGGGTCAGGGCCATCGGCCCGTATTGCGCCAGGGCGTAGGCCCGGATGCCCGCCAGCAACTCCTGCCCGGTGATGTGCCGCAGCTTGCCCCGGTTCGACTTGCTGATGGCCCGCTGGGTATAGTCCAACGCCTCGCGCAGGAACTGATAGGCCTCGCGCCGATAACGCGCGTCCGCCGCGGTCACCCGATCCAGGATTTCGTCAATGTCCTCTGTCCGCATAGTCTCCAACGCTGCCAGGCGGGTTGTGGGGGGAATTGGACTGAATGGCGGCCGGGTCCGGCGCGGATCGGCCCGCGGACTTTGCGCGATACGTCTTGACGGCCAGGCCGGTCAGCAACAGCGCCAGCACCACCCACAGCACGGTCTGCTCTTGTTTGGTCAAATGAATCACAGTCTCAACCCAGCGCAATATTCACCAGCTTCTTCGGCACGACGATCACTTTCTTGACCGTCTTGCCTTCGAGGAAGGGCTGCACCTTGGGGGCCGCCAGGGCCGCCCGCTCGAACTCCGGAGCCGCCGCCGTCGCGGGCACCCGCACCACGTCGCGGAGTTTCCCGTTCACTTGCACGGGAATATCGAGCGTCTCC
>DAOOQY010000547.1:2069-3910 GCA_035389025.1 Verrucomicrobiota bacterium | reverse complement strand
GAGTTGTCGCGCTGGTGGAAATGGGACGCGCCGTCGGCCTGACCTTTGTCGACCGCCATGGCGCCTGACGGAGGTGGCGACGAAGGGAGCTGCGAAGACCTTGAGTCGACGCTCCGACACACCGACGCACCGCCCCCGATCTCCCAACTCCGAACTTCGATCTCCGATCCGGGCTACCGTCCGGGCGGCAAATAGGGGAGCTGCCACGGTTTGCGGTAAGGGACGCTCACGAGCGCGTCGGCCTTGGGATCATCGATCACTCGTTCCGCCTGGGTGTCCCAGTTCACTTTGTGTCCGGTGCGCAGGGCGATGTTTCCGAGATGGGCCACGGTCGAGACGTGGTGCCCGACACCGAGATTCTCGATCGGCTGTTGGCGCGACTTGATGCAATCGAGGAAATTGCGCACGTGCGCGGGGCGCGGGTCGGCGCCGCCCGGGTATTTCTTCGGTTCGAGGGCGTCCTTGGTCGGTTCGCGCAGGATTTCCCATCCACTGTCGTTGATGACCAGTGTGCCTTCGGTGCCGGTGAAGGACATGCCCCAGGGACGGTTGTAGAGGCCGAGGCCGACGCCGACCTTGTGTTCCCAGACCAGCGTGTAGCTGGGGAACTCGTAGACAGTGATTTGGGTGTCGGGCGTTTCCGAGTTGTCTTCGAGGACGTATTTGCCGCCGCTGGACATGACGGACTTGGGCGGTTCGGGGCCCATGGCCCAAAGCAGCACTTGGATCAGGTGCACGCCCCAGTCGGTCATCAGGCCGCCTGCATAATCCCAGAACCATCGGAAGTTGAAGTGAAAGCGGTTCGAGTTGAACTGCCGGTCCGGCGCCGGGCCGAGCCACATGTCGTAATCGACACCGGGCGGCACCGGGCCGTCGGCAGGGCTGCCAATTGGCCGAATCCAGTCCAAGTAAGCCCAGGCCCGAACCAAGCCGACCTTGCCGAGCTTGCCGGTTTTGACGAAATCGACGGCTTGGGCATAGGTTGGGCTGCTCAGGCGCTGGGCGCCCATCTGGCAGACCCGGTTGTGGCGTCGCGCGGCCTCGATCATCGCGCGTCCTTCAGCGATGGTGAGGGCCAGCGGCTTCTCGACATAGACGTCCTTCCCGGCCTGACAGGCCATCACGGTGGGAAGGGCGTGCCAATGATCGGGTGTCGCCACGACGACAGCATCGACATCCTTACGTTCCAATACGCGGCGGAAATCCTTGACGGTTTCGGGTGTGGCATCGCGCTTTTCTTTGACCAGTTTGACGGCCTCGGCCAGTTGCTTGTCGTCCACGTCGCACACCACCGGGCAATCGACTTCCGGGTTCAGAAAGAAGGTCGCCAGATCGCCCCGCCCCATGCCGCCCGAGCCGATCAGAGCGACCCGGACCTTTTCGCTGGCCGCGGCGGCGCGAGGCAAAGGGGAGAGCACCAGGCCGCCGGCCAGCGGCAGACCGGCGGCAAGCACCGAGGATTGACGAAGAAAGTTTCGGCGAGAGACGTTGTTCATAGCATTTTGCTGGGCGCACTATGCGGCAGCCACTCCGATCGAGCCAGCGCAAATTCGTGCTCGGCGAAGGAATCCAGGCCCTGCATTCCTGCACTCTGGAAATGAGACTGTTCAGATTCGTGTCATTCGCGTGGCTCTTTGCAGGCCGTGCGCGCTGACGCGCGGAGAGTTCGGCGAGGCGAACGGAACCTCGGCTGATCCACACAAATGACTCGCGGCCTGCGAGCAACTTGAACGATTGCGGTACAGAGAACACCCTGAACGACAGAAGGACGCAAAGGACCCAGATTGACGTTGCCCTGCACTTCACGTTCGCCTGCGATCTTCTGTCAGCCCACGATCACC
>DAOOQY010000547.1:0-1969 GCA_035389025.1 Verrucomicrobiota bacterium | reverse complement strand
GACGCACTGGCGCACCGGCTACCGACGCACTGGCGCACCGGCTACCGACGCACTGGCGCACCGGCTACCGACGCACTGACGCACCGACCCCATCTCCGATCTCCGCGCGCCTCAAGCCGGCTGCAAGCCGGCGCTCCAGCCCCCCGAACTCCGATCTTCCATCTCTGATCTCCCATCTCCGAATGCCGGGTTGACTCAACGCGACGGGAAAGCATCATTGCGTTCATGGTTTCCGATCATTTCACAGTCGGGCCTGATCGTTTTCACAACAGCGCCCGAGCCGCCCGCGATGTCCCCTGCCCCGCCGTTGGCGAACGCCCTGCCGGCACGCCACTGGCGCGGGCGGAACACCTGACACTATTTGCCGCCCTGATCTGTTGGGCTGTCCTGGTCTCGATCTGGGGAATGCGCAAAGCCGCTGCGACCGAGCCCGCGGCATCCTCGACCCGGGGAGTGACCTTGTACGTTTCGAAACTCGGCGACAACACCGACGGACGCACCTGGTCGACAGCTTTCCGGACGATCCAGGCCGCTCTGAATGCAATCCCGGACGCCAACGGCGGGCATCGTGTCATCATCCGCCCCGACGCCTACGATGAAGCCAACCTGTATCCAGCCTACAGCGGGGCCGAGGGGGCCTACAATGTGATCGAGGGGGATTGGGATGGGCAGCTCGGCTCGGGCACGAACGGCTGGGTCGTCATCGATTCCGGCGCGCCACGGGTGGTTGTGCGGACGAATCCCACGGCGTCCACGGGCAACCCGACCTGGATGATTGTCGAGGGAGGCGATCCCGACCAGGAGGCCGGACTCAAGAGCGTGGACTGGTGGGGGCCGTGGCGATGCGACCCGGCGTATTCCGCCGTGATTTGGGATCGCTGGATTTACCGGCGTCTGTACTCGACCGGGTCCGAGGGCGGCATGGGCTGGGACCTGTCGAGCGCGAAAGGGGCTCGATTCTCGGCTGTGGTCGAGGATTGCGTCGGGATTGGGCGCTTCGCGGGGGCGTGTGCGATTGCCCATTCGCCGCGCCCGGACGAGCCGGTGGTTTTCCGGCGCTCGTACTTCCTGAATCTGGATTGGTGGGGGGATGCCGGCGGCGTGTATGTGCGCGGCGAGAGCCCCTCGATGCCCGACGCGCCTCATGCCGTTTTCGAAGACTGCACGATTGTGGGTCCGGACAACGCCCTTCAGGCCGGCTATCCTGGCGTGGACGACCTGTTCACCCGGGTTCGGTTCACGCGCTGCCGTCTGATTGTGTTGAACTTCTCGCAACCGCATGGCACGCCCTCTTCAGGCATTGTCTGTTGCGGGTGCAAGGATGGAAGGCAACTGCGCGTCGAGTTCGAGGATTGCGATCTGATGGGGTTCAAGGTGTTCGGGACGCGCCAAGGCGATGTGTCCTACTCGACCAAGGGCCGCTGCACGGCTTACGTTCAGTATCGATCGCCCGTGCCCGACGGTTTCGAGCGGCTGCGGTTCTGGCCGGTCGAGGTTTTCAAAGACCTGATGCCGCCGCGTTTTCACGGTCCATCGGACTCGGACGTCTCACGGCCCCGGCTGGTCAAGTTACCCTTCGCGATGGCCGACGCGATGGAGAGCACGCCGGTCGTTTACCAGGGCCGCCCGTTGCTCGTTTACAACCGTCGCGACGACACCAAGAACAAGACTGACGACTACACGCGGAGCATGCATCTGTTCGTGAGCGACCTGGTGACCGGACGCGACATCGCTCGATTTGGCGAGGGGCATTCGTTTGCCAACGCCTTCGTGCGCGGGGACGAGTTGAACGTGTTTGCCAGCGAAGGCACGAACCGCGACTGGTTTCAGAGCCTCTACCGATTCCAGTCAACCGACCTGACCAACTGGAGCCGGGCCTTGGCGATCCCGCAGGCTGAGGGCGAGCACCTGTTCAACGCGTCCGTGTGCCAGGACGACCAGGGCTACGTGATGGCCTACGAGTCGGACA
>DAOOQY010000546.1:0-3911 GCA_035389025.1 Verrucomicrobiota bacterium | reverse complement strand
ACCCACCTGGGTGCCGGTCATCTTGACGAAGAAGCCGTCGCCCCGGTTTCGATAGAGGCATCTGCTGACTGGGTAATCGTAGTTTACGGTAAAGAGGTCCAGAAACCCGTCGCAATCGTAATCGACCCAAGTGGCATCATACGAACTGCCGTCGCTGACGGGCGGCCCGCACTGCGCAGAGGTGAGACGGGTGAACCGTCCCTCGCCTTCGTTGCGAAAGAGGCTATCCACCCCAGTACTATTGACGACAAAAAGGTCGATGAGGCCGTCGTTGTTGAAGTCGCCGACGGTCCCTGAGTTGCACCATCCCGGTGTTTTGACAATGATGCTGTCAGACACTTTGTCGAAGGTGCCATCGCCGTGGCCGCGATAGAGCACATTGGTGGCTGGACCCATCGAGGCCTGCGCCACCAGCAGGTCCAGGAAGCCGTCGTGGTCGTAGTCCCACCAAGTGCCGCTACTCGAGGCCTGGTAGTCCTCAACCACCGGCCCGGTGGTGATCTTGGTGAACGTGGGATCGACGGTCAGGTGAACGGCCTCGCTGGTGACACGGTGCGCCGCGTGGTTCACCACGATGCGATAATCCCCCGCATCCGCCTGCACCGCCGCGTCGAGCACCAGTGTCAGGTTCGTCGCGCTGGGGTTCTCCGCCGAGGCGATGTCGATTCCGTTCCTCTGCCACTGGCAGACAAAGGAGTCGGTGCCGGTGACCCACACGCTCATCTCGACACGCGCTCCGCGGTTGACCGTTGCGGCCCAAAGCACGGGGCCGGCGATGAGCGGGCGCTCTTTCATCTCCAGGCGTACCGGTCGGCAGCGGGCCTCAAACGCGCCCAACGTGGGATCGGACAAGCCGGTCATCACGACGCAGTAGGACCCGAGCTGAGCCACCTGGAATGAGGTGATCTCGAACGCGGGTCCCGTGGCCCCAGCGATGTCCCGGCCATTGAACTGCCACTGGTAGGTCTCGCCTGGCCCTTGGGTCGGGGCCTGGAGCGTCACCGCGGCGCCCTCCACGACGTCGTAGGTGGCTGGCCCCACCAGTTCCGCGTTGGCGGTCGGGACCAGCACGCTCTCCCGGACCTGGAGAATCTGCTTCGCGGGCAGGTTCGCGAACTCCTGCACGAGGCCCGAGGGCCATTCGATCCGCAGCGCCTCGGCGTTGGCAGCATCGCCCAAGCCGAAGTGCGCGACCAACTCGGTGTGCCAAGTACTCGAGGCGATCGCGCGGAGCTGCCAGAAGGTCTTGCCGCCGATGGTGGCCTTGACGCGCACGTTGGCCCCAATCCCGTCCCGATTCGAGGTTGCCGGTTGCGGCGCGGCCCCGACCAGTTTCACCTCGAGCCAACTGTTGTCATTGCCATTGTTCACGTAGAAGAAGTCCTTGCCCGACGCGCCCGTGCCGACCGCGTTGGCGACGAAGAGGTCAAGGTCTCCGTCGTTGTCGTAGTCCGCCCACGCGCAACTCGAGGAGTTGGCCCACTCGCCGACCGGGCTGCCGCTGAGGACTTCCTCGAACCCGCCCTGGCCGTCATTGTGGAACAGAGCGTTCCGGCGATCGGGGTAGGCGTATGGTCCTCGAATAACGAAAAGGTCCAGGTAGCCGTCGTTATCCCAATCTCCCCATGCTGAAGTCAGCGGCCAGTCGATGGCCAGGGGTTTGACCTGGGTGTCGCCCAGCGCCACGTACTGCCCGTGGCCTTCGTTGCGGCAGAGCAGGCCGGGGCCCCGCGTGGCGTACGGGTCCAGGTCCCCATCGTTGTCGTAGTCGCCCCAAGCGAAAGCTCCGCGAGTGAACAACCCCTCGCCATATCCCACCGCGGCACTGAGCTCCCAGGCGGGTTGCGGATTCAAAAAGCCTCCCTCGCCGCGCAGGAAGAGCATCGGACCAGACCATGATCGCGACGCGATGAGGTCCAAGTCGCCATCCCCGTCGTAGTCCACCCAGTCGAGCGACGTCCAAAAGTCGCTGATGGCGGCCAGGGGGCTGTCGGTGACCGCCGTGAACTTTCCGTTCGCGCTGTTGTGCAGCAGCGTCATGGAGGTGGAGGAATAAACGTGGTTGGCGACCACGAGGTCCAGGTGCCCATCACCGTCATAATCGGCCCAAGCCTGCACGTCACCTCGGACGTCGACCTGGTTCTCGATCCACGTGGGTGACACGTTGATCGCGGTGAATCGCCCAGCGCCCTGGTTGGTATAGAGGACCGGGTAGCTGGTTTCGATGCTGCCGGCCCACAAATCCAGGTCGCCGTCGTTGTCATAATCAGCCCAATTGGCGGTGAAGAAATTCCTTGGGGTCGTCCAGGGAGGGGCGGTGACGCGACTCAGGGTGGCGTTGCTTTGATTGGTGTAGAGTAGCGGCGTGTAGGCATGAAGCAACCCGCCCACTACCGCCAAATCGACATCCCCGTCGCCATCGTAGTCGCCCCACGTCGCGCAGTAGCCCCAATCGAAGTCACTACCCCCCGGGGGATCATCCACGGGCGGGCCGCTCATGACCTTGGTGAACGTAGGGTCAACGGTGAGGGTGGCGACCTGGCTGGTGGCCGACAAGCCGGCGGTATCGACGACCACAGCAAAGTAGGGGCCGGACTGTGCCACCGTCACGTTGGTCAGGGTCAATGTCGCCCAGGCCGCTGAGGGGTTGGCATCCGTGTCGAGAGGTGCATCCTTGAACCACCAGCGGCGGTAGTCCAAAGGTGCGGCCCCGACTTTCCACCCGACCGTGAACCTGACTGTCGCGCCCAGGCTGGCTGTGGCGTTGGTGGGTTGGGTGGTGATTTGCGGCTCCTGGGCCAAAGCCCAGTGCGACGCGACCAGAACCGACACGATTCCGATGAGTTTTGCGCTGTTCATACTTGTATGTCTTGCTGTTGCTTATGATTCAGAACGAAGTGGTCGGGCGCCGTTGCCATCGCCAAGCCGCTGATGTCTAACAGGATGTGCCTATGCGTTGTGGTCTTCATAACCGTCTTTTGGCTTCGGGGCACTCTGCCCTCTACCTACGTTTACGCAGACCATCGACCGAGGTGACAAGACACGTAAAAAAAAGTTCCCGATTCGGGGTTCCCCGTTCCCCGTTCAGGGTTCAGAGGTTGATGGTGGGTGGTTGATGGTGGATGGCTGAGAGTTTTGGGTTGGGCGTTGAGCGTTGAGCGTTGGACGTTGGACGTTGGGCGTTGAGCGTTACGATCAGCTAGAGCAGGCGAGCAGTGCCAGGATCTACTTGGACACGAGCGGTTTGGACGGCGCGCAGGTGATCAGCCAATTACCGCGCGCATTGAAACAACGGGGTTCGCCGGCGGCGAGGGCGGCCCACTCCCGGCCCGTGTCCGCCTCGACGAGTCTCAGGTCACTATTTCTCCCGTGCACCAGGGCGAGTGTGCGGCCATCCGTAGCCTGTTGAACCCTACGCCGTGATATGACCGACCAGGAAGCAATCGTTCTGTACGGTCAGTACGAAGACCGATTCGGACCACTATTTGGTGACGGGGAAGTCCCTCCCCATTGGGACATCGACCCAAGATTTTGGGACATGCTCAAGGCCGCCATCCGCGTCGGTAATCCGATCTCCCTCGCCCAGGCTGAAGCGGTCTTCGGAAAGCGACAGTGGGAACACGTGCTCAGTCCTCCCCCAGATGAATCTCCCGGCAAGATGCCGGAAGCACGCTGAAAGTCGGTAACGATCAGGGGAGTCTGGGCTAAGGCTGATTTCAGCGTGAGTCACGGACCGTTGGCTTGTCAGAAAGAGGGAGGACGACTGTGGTGTTGCACTTTGAGCTATGAGATGATTCCCGCTCATGGGTGAACGCCAATCGGGCCTTTATGGTCGCGCAACCGTTGCCTGAATTGGATCACAGCCATCCCACAGGAATCGGGAAAAAATGGTTGGAAGCTTGACGAAAACC
>DAOOQY010000545.1:0-3912 GCA_035389025.1 Verrucomicrobiota bacterium | reverse complement strand
CTGCCACGTCACCGGCTCCGAGCGGGTCGAGGACGCGCTCCGCCGGCAGTTGCGGATTCCGGACGGAGACGACACGGATTCGGACCGGCAATTCACGATCGAGCCGGTGGCGTGTCTGGGATGCTGCACCCTGGCGCCGGTGGTCAGGATTGGCGACAGCACGTTCGGCCACACCACAGCCGAGAAGGTCCCTCAACTCCTGCGCGATTTTCTCGATAGCCAGCGGGCCCTCGGCGGCTCGGCGCGGTCGACGGAGGATGTCAAGGCGCGACCCAGCCGCGCGATCGAGGTCCATGTGGGCCTGGGCTCGTGCTGCATGGCGAAAGGCAGCGACCGGCTGTTCCACGCGCTCGAGGATGAGGCCGAGCGCTGCGGCGGCGGGGTGGTCGTCAAGCGGGTGGGCTGTGTGGGCATGTGCCATCGCACACCATTGGTCGAAGTGGCCGAGGCCAACGGACGAAGCACGTTCTACGCAGGGGTGCAACCGGGAAACGCCGCCGCCCTGCTCGAGCGGCATCTGCGTCCGCGCGCCTGGCTCGCGCGCGTGGGCCGGTTCTGGGAGAATGCCATCGATCAGGTGCTCGTCGATCGCACCGAACCGGACCGGGTCCGGTCGTGCGCCCTGGACCTGCGGGAGGGGAGCGTCTCGGCCTTCCTGGGCAAACAGGTGCATATCGCCACCGAACACTTCGGCAAGCTCGATCCACTCGACCTCGACGAGTACATCGCGCATGACGGTTTCGTCGCCATCCGCCGCTGTCTGGGCGGCCTGGACGCGCGGGCGGGCCGGACGCCTCTCGGCGCATCGGCGCCCGACACCGATGCGGAATCCGCCCCGGGCGCTCCGCCCCGGGGACGCGCCCTTCCTCCAGAGCCTCCGCCGCTCTCTGCCGAACAGATCATCGATGCCATCGTGGCGTCGGGACTTCGCGGGCGCGGCGGGGCCGGTTTCCCGACCGGGCGCAAATGGCAGGTGGCGCGCCAGCAGCCGGGCGCGGTGAAGTATGTTGTCGGGAACGGGGACGAGGGCGATCCGGGGGCGTTCATGGACCGGATGATCCTCGAGTCGTTTCCGTATCGGGTGATCGAGGGCATGGCGATCGCGGCCGTCGCCATTGGCGCGCACGAGGGGGCCTTCTACATCCGACACGAGTATCCGCTGGCCGTGCGCCGGGTGCGAGCGGCGATTCTCGAACTCGAGCGGCGCGGCTGGCTGGGGGACGCGCTGTGCGGATTCCCGTATCCGCTGCGAATCACAATCAAGGAGGGGGCGGGCGCGTTCGTGTGCGGCGAGGAGACGGCGCTGATCCAGTCCGTGGAAGGGCGCCGGGGCATGCCCAGCCTGCGCCCGCCGTTCCCGGCGCAATCCGGTTTGTGGGGGAAGCCGACCCTGATCAACAACGTCGAGACCCTGGCAACGGTGCCGTGGATCATCCGGCACGGTCCGGAGGCGTTTGCCGCCATCGGCACTGACACCAGCAAGGGGACGAAGGTTTTTGCCCTGGCGGGAAAGGTGCGTCGGGGCGGCCTGATCGAGATTCCGATGGGCACAACCGTGCGCGAGATTGTCGAGGATATTGGCGGGGGCGTCGAGGCGGGACGCCGTTTCAAGGCTGTGCAGATTGGCGGGCCCTCGGGCGGCTGCGTCCCTGCGCGGCTGGCGGACACGCCGGTCGATTACGAGTCGCTCCAGCGCGTGGGTGCGATCATGGGGTCGGGCGGGCTGGTGGTGCTCGACGATTCCACCTGCATGGTGGACATCGCCCGCTATTTCCTCCAGTTCACCCAGGATCAGTCGTGCGGCAAGTGCACCTTCTGCCGCATCGGCACCAAGCGCATGCTCGAGATTCTCGATCGCCTCTGCAGCGGACGCGGCCACACCGAGGATTTGGTCGAACTCGAGTCGTTGGCCGTCCAGATCAGTCGGGGCAGCCTCTGCGGCTTGGGCAAGACCGCGCCCAACCCGGTTTTGACCACCCTGCGCTATTATCGGGACGAGTACGAGGCGCACATCCAGGGACGGTGTCCGGCAGGCAAGTGCCTGCCGCTCATCAAGTATCACATTACCGCGGACTGCACCGGCTGCACGCTGTGCGCCCAGCACTGCCCCGTCGATGCCATCCCGATCACGCCCTACGAACGGCACGTCATCAACCTCGATTTGTGCACACGCTGCGATTCCTGCCGCCGCGTCTGCCCGCATCAGGCCGTGGAGGTGACATGAAGGACACCGACACCGGCAATCCGCGCCAGACGGCCGAATTCGAGATCGTGATCGACGGGCACCCGGTGACCGTGCGCGAAGGCGAGACCGTGCTGGCCGGCGCACGCCGCCTGGGACTCGATATCCCGACGCTCTGCTACCTCCCGAAATGCGGTCCCTTGACCTCCTGCCTGGTTTGTCTCGTCAAGGTCCGCGCAGAGGGGGGAGGCGGAGGGCGTCTTGTGCCGTCGTGCGGGCTCGAGGTCCAACCGGGCATGGTGATCGAGAGCGAGACCGACGAGGTGCGGACGGCGCGGCGCACGGCGCTCGAACTGCTTTTCAGCGATCACGTCGGCGATTGTCTCGCGCCCTGCCATCGCCTTTGCCCCTTGCACCTCAACATCCCGGTGATGCTTCATCAGGTCGAAACTCAGACCTGGGACGCGGCAACGAGAACTGTGCTGCAGGCGCTGCCAATGCCCGCGATCCTCGGGCGGCTTTGCCATCATCCCTGCGAGAACGGCTGCCGCCGCGGAACCCACGATCAACCCATCGCGATTCGCGACGTCGAACGCCTGGTCGCCGACCGGGACCTGGCGTCGTCGTGTCCGTTCTTGCCGCCGCGCAAGCCCGCGACGGGCAGATCGGTGGCGATCATCGGGGCCGGACCGACCGGCCTTGCCGCGGCCTTCTTTCTCCTGCGCGAGGGGCATGGCGTCACAGTCTTCGATCGCCATGACAAACCGGGTGGGAGCCTGCGCGGCGAGGTGGACGGCGGCGCGTTGGAATCGGCGACGCTTGACGCCGAGATGAACCGGCTGCGGGCCCTCGGCGCCCAGTTCAGCCTCGGGATCGAGTTGGGACGCGACGAGACGCTCGAAGGCCTCTTGGCCCGCTTTGGCGCCGTGCTTGTCGCTTGGGGCCAAAAGGACACAGCCCCGTCCAGCCTGGGTCTGGCAACCACCCCAACCGGCATCCGGGCCGATCCCCTCACCGCGGCGACTTCGCAGGCAAAGGTCTTCGCCGCGGGAGCCGCCGTCCGCCCCATCAAGCACCTCGTTCGCGCCATGAGCGAGGGCCGGTCCGCCGCCCTTGCCGTCCATCGCGCCCTGCTCGGACTGAAAGCTGCGGGTGAACAACGGCTTTTTTCGAGCGTGATGGGGCGGTTGAGCGCCGCCGAGTTGGGGCTTTTCCTGATCGGGCATAACACCGCTCCCCGCATCGCCCCCGCGCAAGGCGTGCTGCGCGGTTTCACCGCTCTCGAAGGCCGGGGCGAAGCGGGCCGTTGTCTGCACTGCGACTGCCGCGCCGAAGGAAACTGCCAACTCCAGCATTACGGCGAGTTGTGCGGCGTCGAGCCGGGCCGGAATCGCTCTCAACGCCGCCCCTTCGAACAGCATCTCGAACGCGGCGAGATCGTGTTCGAGCCGGGCAAGTGCATCCTGTGCGGCATCTGCGTCAAGATCACCGAGTTGGCGCGCGAACCGCTCGGGCTGACATTCATCGGACGCGGATTTGACGTGCGGGTGGCCGCGCCGTTGGACCGTGCAATGGCAGACGGCCTGCAGAAAGTGGCCCGGGAA
This sequence comes from Verrucomicrobiota bacterium, assembly GCA_035389025.1. Taxonomy (GTDB): domain Bacteria; phylum Verrucomicrobiota; class Verrucomicrobiia; order Limisphaerales; family J093; genus MWFF01. The sequence continues at coordinate 126 of DAOOQY010000545.1, read as the reverse complement.
TGCGTCGAGGCCTGCCCGACGGGCGCCTTGGCCTTCAAGCATGACCTGCCTTCTCCCCCACGCGAAAGCGCCTAGTGTGGTGTCTCACAATTGGCTGGTGCTTCGCCGCAAGGGTTTTTCGCCTCC
>DAOOQY010000544.1:2643-3913 GCA_035389025.1 Verrucomicrobiota bacterium | reverse complement strand
AGTGCACACAGGGGATGCCGAACGACTGCGCCAGGAGAGCGACATGCGAATTGGGGGTTGCCGGGACCATCGACACAATCCCCGCCACCGGCGGAATCTCGGCCGGCACAGCGTCCACAACCAGGATGTCGTCGGGGCGCAGCCGCCCGTCGCGGTAGTGGGCGTCGAGTTCGGCTGCCGGCACATGGACGAGTCGGCCCAGGGCCCAGCCGGCGGCGTAGCATTGGTCGGCGACCACCCAGCGCGCTCCTGAACTGATCGCAATGCCCCTGCTGTCGAAATAGGGCCGATTGAGTTCAGCCGCGCCCTGTTGTTCGTAGGTCGGAAAATAGAAGACCTTGACCTCGGGCCCCGCGACGAGACACGCACGCACCCGGTCGAACCCATCGGCCACCTGCTCCGGCGGATACGGGTCGTTCCCGACAAACTGAATGCCGATTTCGCGCAGACTCGCGGTCGGGCCAAAGAGAACGGCGCCCAGGACAACCTGCTGATTGGCGCGCCAGAGCGAGACGGCGTCGAATTGCTCGCGTGTGAACGATTGGAACGGGGCGAGCCGGGCGCGGGCGAAATCGTAGTGGAAGGGGTACTTCGAGCTGTCCTGGAAATGCACTCGATGCGGATCGGCCAGGACGATGGCGAACTTGATCCAGCGGGGCAGGATTTCCCCGTAGGGCGGCATGGGAGAGAGAAGGGAGTCGTCGGGAAAACGAGCCTGGTTCTTCCAATCGTCGGCTGCGGTCCGGGGAACGATCGACGCGCGGTAGAATCGTGTGTCGTGCTCCGTGGCGCTCATGTCCGGGTAGGAGACCAGGGCATCGTGGGAACGCGCGATTTCCTGCCAGGTTTCGAGGTCCCCTGACGCTTCGAGTCGGACGACGCGGTTCGACACCGTGCTGATCGAGAAGCGGGGCCACGCCGCGCCGGCCGGGGGCTCGACTCTCAGGCGATTGACATCCGCGGCCGCCGCGAAACAGGCCGCGAGGGCCACCGGACCCAGAACGAATCCAAGGCAACGCATCGTGCAAACCATAGAGCAAAACCCGTCGAGGCGCGAGGGGTTTCAAGGAGGCATCCGATGTGGAGTGTGGATCGGGATCGTGAGCGGTGGCTGTTGAGATCAATCGAGAGCCACGGATTGAACACAGATGGAACACCGACGGAGGAGGGGGGGGAGAGCCACGGATTGAACACGGATGAAACACGGATCGAGGAGGGGAGAGCCACGGATTGAACACGGATGAAACACGGATCGAGGAGGGGAGAGCCA
>DAOOQY010000544.1:0-2543 GCA_035389025.1 Verrucomicrobiota bacterium | reverse complement strand
CGGATTGAACACAGATGGAACACCGACGGACGAGGAGGGGGGAGCCACGGATTGAACACGGATGAGACACCGATGGAGGAGGAGGGGGGAGCCACGGATTGAACACGGATGAGACACCGATGGAGGAGGGGAGAGCCACGGATCGAACACGGATTGAACACGGATGAAACAGGGCCGGCTTCGAGGGATTTGCGGTCGCGCCTTTCAAACTTCTTTACCTTGTCGGCTGGCCGTACGTAAATCGCGCGTGCCTTCGCATGGTCTGAGAAACAGGTTCAGTCAACGGCGCGGCACCGGCACGTTCGGCTCCGCGAGTGCCGCGCGCCGTCTGTCGACCCTGACATCGTTGGTGGCGCTTGGCTCGTGGATTCTGACATCGTTCGGTTCGGCGTCGCCTGCGTTCGAGGCGGTTCCGCGCGGGAGGCGGGAGGTCATCGATGTCTGGGACACGGATGTCGGGCTGCCGCGCAATTCGGTGACTGCGATCGTTCGGACTCGGGACGGCTATTTGTGGTTCGGCACCCCGAATGGACTGGTGCGCTTCGACGGACTTCGTTTTCGGGTGTTCGATGCGCTCAGCACGTCCGGGTTGAGCGACAGCCACGTGGTGAGCCTCCTTGAAGACAGGGCGGGCAACCTGTGGATTGGCACGGAGACCGGGGGTGTGGCCTTGTTCAAGGATGGCGTCTTTACCAGCACGGGCATCGGCCAGGGATCGACGGCCCGGCGTTTGGTGTCGTCCACCCAGGACGCGACGGGTGCTGTCTGGTTGTACACCGCAGACGGTCAACTCTGGCGCCACGCGAACAGTCAATTCAGCCCGTTCGTTTTCGGTTTTGATCGGCCCACGGCCCGGCGGTCGATCATTGTCGATACCGCGGGACGGGTTTGGGCCGGGACGGATGGCCGTGTGGCCTCGATCCGCCCCGCAACGGGCGCGGGGCACCTCGAGCCCCAGATCGACGAAGAGGCGGCGGTGGGGCGTTTGGACGCGCTTGTGGCTCGCGCGGCGGGCGGCTACTGGCGGTTGGGGGACGGCCGCGTGCAACAGTTCGAGGGCACTCGATGCACGGTCGATTTGGGGGCGTATCCGTGGGGCGCCGTGCCGGTCGCGTGTGCGTGCGAAGATGTGCAGGGCGACCTGCTGGTGGGCACGCTCGGGGCGGGGGTCTACCGCTTCGAAGGCGGCGGGCGTGTGCGGCGGCACTCGACGAGCGACGGGCTCTCGAACAACTACATCTTCTCACTGTGCGTCGACTACGATGGCAGCCTGTGGGTGGGGACCGACGGGGGCGGGCTCAACCGGATCAGATCCCAGGCGTTCGAGGCGATCGATGTCTCGCCCGACTTGGCGGTGGGGGTGGTCCAGACAGTCTGCACAGATGCCAAGGGCGGGCTTTGGGTTGGGTCCAACGGAGGGGGACTGGCCCATTACCTGGATTCGGAAAGACGCCGCTACGGTCCAGAGCAGGGGTTGACCCACCTGTCCGTCTGGTCGGCGCTTGTGGATCGGGCTGGGGATGTCTGGGTGGGAACGCAAGGGGGCGGATTGTTCCAGTTGCGCGAGGGACGGTTCGTGCGGGTGGCTGGCGAATTGATTCCGCGTTTGGTGGCCGCGATGCACGAGGATCGCCAGGGACGTCTTTGGGTCGGCACAACAGGCGGATTGGCGCGGCGCGATCCGGAGGGTTGGCGGCTCTTCACGACGCGCGATGGCCTCTCGAACGACGATGTCAGAGCCATCGTCGACGACGGCGCGGAGGGCTTATGGATTGGGACACGGGGAGGCGGACTCAACCGTTGGAGTCAAGGGCGGTTCACGGCCTGGCACAGGCAGGACGGCGCGCCGGGAGAGGATGTCTCGTCGTTGTGGCTCGACCGGGATGGCGTTCTGTGGGTGGGAACGCTCGGGAACGGTCTCGGGCGTTTCGAGAAGGGCGTTTGGACCGCGTACACCACTCGAGAAGGCCTGGCGAGCAACGTGATCGGATACCTGCTCGAAGACGACGAGAACTGCCTGTGGCTCGGGTCGAATACCGGTCTGATGCGAGTGGCTCGGAGGGATTTGAACGCATACGCACGCGGCGGGACGGGCTTGGTGGACGTGCGCACCTACGGGAAGCCGGACGGCATGCCGACTCGCGAGTGCACGATGGGATCACAACCCGGGGCATGGCGGGCGGACGACGGCACGCATTGGTTTTCAACGGTCCGCGGGCTGGCGGGCATCCACCTCGGACGGTTGGGCGTGAACCCGCGGCCGCCGCCGGTGGTGATCGAGGCGGTGCTCATCGACGGGCAGCCGCAGGGGACAAGCTCGATCGAATCGAGCTGGCCGGATCGTGTGGTGGTGCCCGCCGGGCGCGAGCATCTCGAGATCCAGTACACCAGCATCAACCTCGTTGCGCCGGACAAGGGGCGATTTCGGTATCGGATGGAGGGGCACGAGAGCGCCTGGACCGAGGCAGGCAACAGCCGTGTCGCGCGCTACAGCCGGCTGCCACCGGGTGAATACCGGTTCTGCGTCACGGCCTCGAACGAGG
>DAOOQY010000543.1:0-3913 GCA_035389025.1 Verrucomicrobiota bacterium | reverse complement strand
CCCGCGTATTGCATGGTTTTGTGACCAGCGCGAAGCCGAACACTCCAGAATGTCGACCATGGATGAAGGATTGCGCAGCGAGTTGAGCAGACAGGGCATCTTCGCCACAACAATCCAGGACCTTTACAACTGGGGGTGCCGCAACTCGATTTGGCCTCTCAATTTCGGTCTGGCCTGTTGCGCCATCGAGATGATTGCCGCCTCGATGGCGCGGTTCGACATCGCGCGGTTCGGCGCGGAGGTGTTCCGCCCCTCGCCGCGGCAGGCGGACCTGATGATTGTGGCGGGGACAGTGACCAAGAAGATGGCGCCGCAGGTGGTGCGGCTGTACAACCAGATGCCGGAGCCGAAGTACGTGATCGCGATGGGGGCGTGCGCCATTTCGGGCGGGCCGTTCAAGCGCGGCTACAACGTTCTCAAGGGCATCGACCGGTATGTGCCGGTCGACGTCCATATCCCGGGGTGTCCTCCGCGCCCGGAAGCGTTGCTGCACGGGCTCATCGCCCTCCAGAAGAAGATCGCGTCGCAGAAACTGACCGGGCCTTCCCGCGCCCGGGCGTTTCAGGAGGAGGCTCCCGGCGAATTCCCGGTGCCGGAGTATGGCGCCTACGACCTGGTCCCCGCCAAGAACACCGACCTGTGGCGTCCGAAGCCGATCATTCGCGACGAGTAGATCACATTCCTTGACCGGGGCGCCGCGCGCCCAAACCGAGCCCGTGGAGACACTCGAACAAATCAAGTCCCGCATCGAAGCCGCAATCCCCGGTCTCGGGCTCGAGATTCAGTGCAACGGGGCGGTGCCGGGCCAGGCGTCGCTGGTTGTGCCTCCGGCCCGCGCGCTCGAGGCGGCTCGGTTCCTGCGGGACGATCCGCAGTTGGCGCTCGACTACTGCTCGAATGTCAGCGGGGTGGATTGGCTGGATCGGGTTGTGGAGGAGCATGCGCGTGTGACGCGGGTGATGGACGGGCAGGAGAGGGTGTTCGACGAGTGCCGGGAACGGCGTGTTCCGGGGCATCTCGAGGCCGTGTATCACCTCTACTCGATGCGGTTGAGGCACGGGCCGGTGATCCTGCGCCAGCGCACGGTCAACCGGGTGGACCAGGCGCGCGTTGCCTCGCTGACGCCGGTGTGGCGGAGCGCGGAATTCCAGGAACGCGAGGCGTACGATCTTTTCGGCATTGTGTTCGAGGGGCATCCGGACCTGAGGCGAATCCTGATGTGGGACGAGTACCGGGATTATCCGATGCGCAAGGACTACGTGGAGCCGGACGATTACGAATACGAGCCGACGCCGCACGACGATCTGAGGGAGAAGGCACGGCGCCATTATCCGATCGAGGCCGACGCATGAACCGCCGGATGCCCGAAGACGTTCTGATCGAGGCGCTGTCCACCGGCGATCTGGTGCCGGAGAGTCCGTCGCGCGCGGCGGTCTTGCCGCGTCCGGAGGGGGCGCCGCGGGCGGCGTCCGAGGCCAGGCCGCATCCGATCGTGCGGGACGACTCCGAGGGGGCGCTGCTCGAAGTGGCGGTGGGGCCCCACCATCCATCGACGCACGGGGTGTTTCGGATGGATGTGGTGTTGGACGGGGAGCGGGTGGTCCGGCTCAAGCCGGTGTTCGGCTACCTGCACCGGAACCACGAGAAGCTGGGCGAGGGGGGGGCGTATTTGGCGGCGATGCCGTACACGGACCGGCTCGATTACTTCTGTTCGCTGACGAACAACTGGGCCTACGCCCTGGCCGTCGAGCGCCTGGCCGGGATCGAGGTGCCGGAGCGGGCGGAGTACATTCGGGTGATTACGGCCGAATTGACGCGGGTGCTCAACCACGCGTGCCTGATCGGGTTTCTCTTGCAGGAACTGGGGTCGATGGGCACGCCGATCATGTACGCCTTTCGGGAGCGCGAGAAGATCCTCGAACTGGTCGAGGCCCTGACGGGCTCGCGCATGATGTGCAACTACATGCGTTTTGGCGGATGCCGGTGCGATCTCCCGAGCGGCTGGATCGAGGCGTGCCGGGAGGTGGTGGAGGCCGTGCCCCGGTTCCTGGACCAGTTCGAGAACCTGCTGTCGACCAATGAAATCCTGATGGCGCGCACGCAGGGAATCGGCGCGCTTTCAGCCGAACTGGCGGTGCAGGCCGGGGTGACGGGACCGATGCTTCGGGCGAGCGGCGTGAACTACGATCTGCGGAAGGTGGATCGGTACGGGGTCTACGACCGATTCGAGTTTGGCGTGCCGCTGGGGGCGCACGGCGACGTGTACGATCGGTACATGATCCGGATGCTCGAGATGCGCGAATCGGTGCGCATCCTGCAGCAGGCGCTGCGGGCGGTGCCTGCGGGCCCGATCATCAACCCGAAGGCGCGGCTGCGCGGGTTCAAACCGCCGGCGGGCGAGGTGTACGGGCGCATCGAGGCGCCGAAAGGCGAACTCGGCTTTTACCTGATCAGCGACGGATCGGCCAATCCCTACCGCTATCGGATTCGTCCGCCCAGCTTCATCAACCTGACGATTCTCGAAGACATGTGCCGGGGAGCGACGCTTCAGGACACCGTGGTCATCCTGGGCGCGGTCGACATCGTGATGGGGGAGGTGGACCGATGAGCCTGGGCAGCGGCATTCTCAAGGGCCTCGTCGAGACAGCACGGAATTTTGTCGGCAGCTATTACGACCCGGCGCGGCTGGTCACGATCCAGTACCCGGACGAACGCCGTGCGTTGCCGGAGAAGGCGCGCAGTTTCCCGATGCTCGTCTACGACGGCGAGAATCCCGAGAAGGGCTTGCGGTGCGTGGCCTGCAAAATCTGCGAGAAGGAGTGCCCGCCGCAGTGCATTTATATCGTTCTTGACCGGGACGAGAAGGGCCGGCCGCGGAGGCGTCCGAGGGTCTTCGACCTCGACATTTCGGTCTGCATGAGCTGCCAAATCTGTGTCGAGGTTTGCCCCTTCGACTCGATCAAAATGAACACGGAATTCGAGTTGAGCACGGCCGACCGGTTCGGGGCCCTTCTCCTCCACAAGATGGACCTCGCCAGACCCGCCTCGTACTATCTCGGGCTGCATCCCGTCGAGGCGGGGCAGGTGAACGCCCGGCTTGCGGCGGGACCGGGCCACGCCGAGACGAAGGCCAAACCGGCGGCGGCCGCGCCCGCGGCGGGAACGACGTCCGAGGCAGGAGATGCCGGTTCAGACAGGACTTGAAATGCGCGCGGCCCGTCAAACCATTGCCATTTCCGGTGCGAACGCCCTTGGTCGCGGGCGTGCCGCCTCCGGCCGCCACGATGTTTAACGCGCTCGATCAGCTTTTTGTGAGCCTGAAGCACTGGCTGGTGGGCCAGTTGCCGTCCGCTTGGCAGTCTTGGGCGTCGTTGGTGATTTCGGCGGTGGCGATACTCGGTGTGTTCATGACCCTGTTTGCGCTGACCGTCCTGATCGAGCGCAAGGGACTGGGACGCATCCAGAACCGGTATGGGCCCAACCGGGTCGGTCCGTGGGGGCTGCTGCAGCCGATGGCGGATTTCATCAAGATGCTGACCAAAGAGGACATTGTGCCGAGCGGAGCGGACCGCGTTGTGCATTTTGTGGCGCCGCTGGTGATGGTGGTGCCGGTGCTCATGGCCTACGCGGTCATACCCGTCGGACGCAACATGGCGGCGGTTGATTTCAACGCGGGCCTGTTGTTCTTCTTCGCGGTTGGGGCGTGCGTCGAACTGGCGGTGTTCATGGCGGGGTGGTCCAGCCGCAACAAGTACTCGCTCCTGGGCGGCATGCGGGCGATTGCCCAGATGATCAGTTACGAGTTGCCGCTGATTCTCTCGACGCTGCCCGTCGTCATGCTCGCGGGCTCGCTGTCTCTGGTGGATATCACCGACGCGCAGGCCGGGCATTCTGGCGGATGGCTGGCGCGCTG
>DAOOQY010000542.1:0-3944 GCA_035389025.1 Verrucomicrobiota bacterium | reverse complement strand
AACTGGATTGGTCTGCCCGTGCAATGGTGCGGCCTGCTCTATGCCGACGCCCTCTACCGTTTCGCCCGGCACGATCCGGACGGCCCCTGGACACAAATCGCCGACGGCATCACCGCGGCCGGCATCCAGCATTGCTACCCGATCGACGACCCCGACTATCGGGGTCTCCTGCCCGACAGCTACAACCTGCGTCCCCAGACCCGCAACGGCCCCGCGATCAACCCCGCCACCGTGCTGGCGCCCGCCGTCCGTCTGCTCGATGAAAAGCCGCTCTACGGGTTTGCTGCGTTCAACCGCCACGGCCTCCTGGTGCACGCGCCCGGCGAGATCACGGCGATCGAGGAGCGGACCGACGGCGTCCGCTTCACCGTCAACGGATGGTCCGCGCGATCCTACTCGGTCCTGATCAACGGCCTGACACGCGCCCCCGCCTCGAGATCGACAGCAAACCGGTCGGCCTGGGCAGCCCGCATCAATTCCTGGCAGGCGAGGGGCGTCTGATCTTGCAGCTCTCAGGCTCGGCCACGGTCAACCTCCTCTATCCCGCCACCGCGCGGGTCATGATCGAGCGCTCGGCCCCCCAATCGATTAAGGTGTCCTGGCCGGCCAGAATAAGCCGGCCAACCCTCGAAGCCGCGTCCGGTCTCGCGCAATCGAGTCCCTGGGTCACTCTGCCTGGGCCGATCCTCAGTGACGGGACCTTGGCGTATACCCTCGAATCGCCGGACGCCTCGGGAAAGTTCTATCGGCTTCGGGTGAACTTCTGAGCCTCTGTCGAGGAAACGCAGGCCCGTTCCGACGCAGTCCGAAACCGAACAGGGGGTTTCCCGGATGAAGCGCTGTCTGCCATCATGCCGATGCGCTCGCGGCGCCCTTGGCGTCGAGGATCAGTGTTTGCCACCCATTCGCGCATTTCGCGTATTTCGCGGTTCTCTCGGCATCGCACAAACCGTGAACCCCGCGGTGCTCGTTCGTTTTCGTCCCTCGACACCCGCAGGGCGGTTTGTTACTCAGTTTGTGTGCGACGCAAGATGCCTCAAGACATTGGCCGCATGGTTGTGAAGCTGGGAACCGGCATCCTGACGGACAGCCGCAAGCAGCCCGACCTCGGGCAAATGGAGCAACTGGCGGCCCAGGTGGCGGAGCAGCGGCAAGCCGGCCGCGAGTTGGTATTGGTCACCTCGGGCGCGGTCGGTGCGGGCATGGGTGTGCTGAACTTCGAGAAGCGCCCCACCGATCTGGCCGAGTTGCAGGCCTGCGCCGCGGTGGGCCAGTCGCGCCTGATGGCCACCTACGAAAAGCTGTTCGCCCGTCACGGGTTGCACGTGGCCCAGGTGCTGCTCACCCACGAAGACCTCGAACACCACGACCGCCACCTCAACGCACGAAACACGCTCGTCACCCTCCTGCAACGCGGCGTCATCCCGATCATCAACGAAAACGACGCCGTCTCGGTCACCGAACTCAAGTTCGGCGACAACGACCGGCTCTCGGCACTGGTCGCTTGCCTGCTCCCGTCCGATCTCCTCGTCATCCTCACATCCGTCGACGGCCTGATCGAGAACTATGGACAACCTGACGCCCGCCTCCTGCGCACAGTCGAGAAGATCGACGACGCGATCGTCCGCCTCGGACGCGGGACCCTGAGCGCGACCGCCGTGGGCGGAATGACCACCAAGATCGATGCCGGACGCATCGTGACGCGCTCGGGCATTCCGCTGGTGATCGCCAGCGGTCGACGCGGCGGCGTGCTGGCCAGAATTCTCGATGGCGAGGCCGAAGGCACGATGTTCGTTCCGCGCGAACGCAAGCTTCAGGGCCGCAAACGCTGGATCGCCTTCTTCCATCACCCGCGGGGAACTCTGGTCGTGGACGATGGTGCCCGCCAGGCCGTGCGCGAGGCCAACAAGAGCCTCCTGTTGCCGGGGGTGATCCGCTGCGAAGGCGAGTTCCGCGCCGGCGACGTGGTGCGCATCTGCGACGTGGAAGGCACCGAGTTCGCCCGCGGCATCCCCGGATTCGCCGCCGACCAGATCCGCGCCAAGAACCTCCCCCGCACCGTGCTGGTGCACCGCGACAACCTGGTTGTCCTTTAGGGTTTGTGCGCCCGCCTGCCTATGCCCAAGCCGATTGACCGATTGCTGACCATCATGGCGCGCTTGCGCGCGCCCGACGGTTGCCCCTGGGACCGCGAGCAAAGCCACCATTCCCTCCGCTATCATGCCGTCGAGGAGGTTTATGAGATGATCGATGCCATCGAGGCCGGCGACGACCAGGAACTCGAAGAGGAACTGGGCGATCTGCTGCTGCAGGTCGTTTTCCATTGCCAACTGGGCCGCGAACGCGGCGCCTTCGACTTCACCAGTGTCGCCCAAAGGCTCGTCGCCAAGTTGATCCATCGCCATCCGCACGTCTTCGGCACCGCCAAGGCAAACACCGCCGCCGCCGTCTGGGCCCAATGGGATCGCCTCAAGCGGGACGAGAAACGCGGCACAAAGAACGAACGCACCTCGGCAATGGACGGCATTCCTCGCCACATTCCCGCCCTCATGCGCGCGCAAAAACTGTGGAAAAAGGCGCTCAAAGCGAAAGTCGCGGAACCCCTCAGCGCCTCTCCGCCCCCTGCGGGGTCTCCTCCCCAAAAGGCCTTGCGCACGCCGGCCCAGGTTGCCAGAGCGTTGTTCGAACTCGCCGCTCTCTGCCAGGATCGCGGTTGGTCAGCCGAGGCCCTGTTGCGGCAGGAGGCGAAGCGACGCGAACGGGGATGGCGCTCCAAAGAGGCCGATGGGGTCGCATCTAAATAGTTGACAAATAGAACCCCGCACCATGCGGGCGAGCGTCCAAGCCCCGCGATTTGATGGCTCACGGATTCCGCGGCCAGAGCCTTGTCTCGAATCGGCGCTTGGCTTTCGATCGGCGCGCAGCGCACTCTCCATCCAATGACAACGTTGATGCCTGCAACCGCCTGTCTGGTGGCGGCGCTCTGCGCCGTCGCCAGCCAAGGAGCCCAAGCCTTCAAAGCCGCCGGCGACGGCGGATTCGAGTTCGACACCGGTGTCTTGCGCGGGCGCTTGCGCGCCGGCGGAAAATCGCTCGGGCTTTCCTCCGTCGTTCACATCCCGACCGCCAAGCGCCTGGACAGCAGCAACGGTCTGTTCAGTCACTACCGCGTGTTCACTCGGGGCAAACGCCATGGAGGCGGCGCCTGGGATTGGCCCAGCAGCGCCGCACTCCGCCCCGACGGGGCGGTCGAGGTCATGTTCGCGGCCACGCCGGAACGCCCCATCGAGATGCAGGCCCTCTATCGCTGGGTCGACCCGGCCACACTCGATCTCGAGACCAAGGTCCGCGCGGTGAGTGACATCGAAGCCTTCGAGTCGTTCCTGGCTTCTTACTTCAGCGCGCCGTTCACCAACTCGATCGTCTGCGCCCGAGATGCCGCTGGACCTAGCCAGATGCGCTTCGTCGCTGCCGACAAGCCCGCGGGCGATTGGCAGATGTTCCCGCGCGACGACGCCGCGGTCGGGGTGATCCGGGATGGACGCTGGCAAATCGAACCGAATCCGGTCGCCTGGGTGATTCGACCGCCGCTGGCCAGGCCGCTGGCCGTTCGACGCGCCCCGGCCACAGGCCTGAGCGCCATTCTGATGGCCGCGCCGACCGATTGCTTTGCGATCGCGACGCCGCACGAGAGCGACGGACACTACTCGACCTACCTTTCACTTTTCGGACGCGACCTCAAGGCGGGCGAGACCGCTCGAGCGCGGGCGCGTCTGGTCATCCTCACCTCGCCCAACGACGCGGAGATCGTCCGCCAGTACGAGACCTGGGCAGAATCCCGGTGATCGGCCAGCGGCGGCCTGCCCGTCAGTGCGTCGGCCATGAACGCTCGGGGGGCCGATCTGCGCGAGGAGGCGGTACGGCGGGCGGTCGACACCGACGCC